>JAMOOR010000372.1 GCA_027065235.1 Thermotogaceae bacterium
GAATCCAACCTTCTCGGAAATAGCGGAAGGATAAACAACCCTGTAATTGACTCAGCTGTTTTGAGTTATATAAAAAATAAAAATCCCTCTTTTGCGAGAATCTCTTCGCCTGCAGAAGAGGATTTCATGGGATATTCTATGTATTACTTCGTCCCTTCAAAATTTTACGGCTATCTGAATGAGAATCTTTCAAACGGTAAAGTAAAAGAATTTTTGAAGAGTTTCTCTGATAATTTCATGGGACTTTGCATAAGTTGCGATTTTAAAAAGGCTTTTGTCTCATCTCCAGATACACTTTTTAAAGGTTGGAAAGATAAATTTAAGGACAAATCTTTTTCCCAAGGGATAAGCCTTGTAGATGAAAAAGATGGGTTCATAAGCAAGTTCTATGTTTATAAAAATGAAATATATTACATAGAAAATTTTTATGGTAAAAAGCGCCTCTATGGCTGGGGTGGATACAAGCTTTACAAATTAGAAGACGGAAAAAAGATTTTTATAAAAGACTTGTCAAGTGCTGTTGACTTTAAAATATCAGGCAATGATCTTTATATCCTTGAAAGTTATATATACAGATCCTCCCTTCCATTCTCATATTACAAAAGGCGAATCGTTCAAGTTAGCCTATCCACTGGAAAGGAAAAAATTATTGCAGATGGTCTCATAAGTAGTTTTGATGTCCGCAACGGAGAAGTAGTTTATTCTGTTTACGATCCCAAGACCGATGAATCTACCATATACACCAAAGACAAAAAGATAACGATCAACGGTTTTGTAAGAGAAATCGCAATAAATGATGGTAAATTGGCAATTCTTCTAACAGATAAATACTTTTCAAGCAAAATCTTGATATATGAAAACGGCAGAAAAACTTATGAGATAAATGATGACTTATTCAAATACTCAATCGGATGGGATAAGAATATGCTCTACTTCGTGGGGCTTAGCAGAGAGTCTGCTGATGTCTATGGTTTCCACAAAGGGAATTTTTACAAGCTAACAGAAGGGTTTGCTTTCTACAGTGCAAAGGTTGTAGATGGAAATGTCTACGGAACGATATTTTCTCAAAGCTTCCTTGGAACGAAAATAGTAAAAGCGAATATGAAAAAAATTCCTTATACCCCACGTTCTCCCGTCATCTTTAAGGTGAAGAGAGTGAAGATAAAGGAAATAAATCCATGGGGCTATTACATAAGAAAGACTCTAACTCCTGTTGCACACATTCCAATAGCCTTTAATGACGGCTCTACCTGGAACGCCGGTGTTATTTTTGGAGGAGCTTCCCCTGACCTTTCATTCATTTGGGCAGTCGCACCCGTTGTTTCTGAAAGCTTAAAACCAGACATCGATGGCGGTTTTTATTTGAATATGAACGATCTCACCATTCAAGCATCTAAGATCTCCTCAGAGACCAATATCGAATCGAGTTTAACTCTCAAAAGATTCCGCTTTTCCACATCCTCCAGAGCAAGTTTGGGAATATCTGCAGGTTTTCACTCGAACGGAAGTTATTCACTTTCCACATTTTGGAATCAGTACATATCTTCACTGTCGTTTGGAATAAACGCAGGATGGGGATACAAGGGACCTTTAGGAAATTTACAGTTAAAATTCTACGAAGGAGACTTTATAATAAAAACAACCTTAGGATTTTATGGGAATGTCTATGGCAGCGCAGGTGTAGTGTTCCCAATATGGTTTGGAGATTTTGGAATGTTTGATCCGCTTATTGACGTGTCTCACATATTTGGAGATGTTGAGTTTGGGTACAATAATGGTATATACCTAAGGGCGTTGCTGGGGGTTGAAATCTCAGAGTTTATCACATACAACCGTTCTTTCCCGAAGATTGGCTTTATTTGGGACAAGGATGGGGTTAGAATCAGTTATGGTTTGGGATTTTGAAAGAGGTGAAAATTATGGAAAAAAGATGGCTTGAGCTCTACGAAAAACTTGTTAATACTGACACAGGTTTTGAAGTTCCTATAGAAGAAAAGCTTCAAAGAACGCAGTTCATAGCTGATATATTATCTGACATGGGCTTTGAGGTAAAAAGGGGAAAAGCTTCCCATATAGCTACTGCTGGAGATCCTCCTTACATAACACTGATAGGTCACCTTGATACCGTATTCAACGAAGAGGTTTTAAAGGGTTGGAAATTTGAGATGGAAGGAGATGTTGTAAGAGGTCCCGGTGTGGCCGATATGAAAGGTGGTATCATCGTTCTTTTAGCCTCGCTCGAGGAGTTTTTAAAGGAAACAAGGAATGTTCCCATCGCAGTTGTGTTAAATGTAGACGAAGAAATAGGTTCCCCCATGGGAAAAGAAGATCATTACGAAATGGCGAAAAAGAGTCTTTTTTGCCTATCTTTTGAAACAGGCAGAAAAGATATGGGAATCGTTATGTCAAGAAAGGGAATAGCAACTATGAACTTGGTTGTTTACGGAAAAGCAGGGCATGCATCACTTCCTCAGCATGGTGCGAATGCTCTGGTTGAAATGGCATATAAAGTTATCGATGTTGTGGACCTTTCAAAAAAATACGACACAATGACGGTTACTCCAACAATAGCAACGGCTGGCTATAAAGCGAATGTGATACCTGACAGGGCAGAAGTTACATTTGATATAAGGTATGTAACGCTGGAAGATATCAAAAAGTTTCGGATAGATCTTGAAGGAATCTTCCTAACTCCTCATATAGATGGAACGGAAATTTCATACTCTATTGAAATAAAAAGACCACCAATGGTGGTTTCACCACTTGCAGAAAAAGTCGCTAAAAGTGCCATGAATAAATTGAATGTAGATTACCCTATGCTCTTTGTTGGTGGTGGAGGAGATGCATCTTTTTATGCAAAAAAAGGTGTCCCTGCAATAGATGGATTGGGAATAGTGGGAAGATACATTCATTCAAGAGATGAAGAAGCCTATCTTGATACATTCGAACCAAGGGTGAGGTTTGTTCAAGAACTTTTAGCTGAGATCACAAAGAACGTTTGATCATTCTATTCTGAATTTCTTATAGAGCATATAAGAAACGGAAGATCCAATAGCAGCGGGGATTAAAGCCTTATATCCATAAAGTTCAACAGGGAATATAACGGCTGCAAGGGGTATGTTTAGCATAGAAGAAAGCAGCGCAGAGATACCAAGCACTGATCCAATTTGATGAGGGAAACCAAATCTTTCAAGAACATACCCAAGATTTATACCTATCGTAGTAAGAGGTGTGAAATAACCGCTACTTCCCATGCTTTCTATGGTGAAAACGGTGGCAAGTATTTTACCTGCTATGAACTTTTCCGGATTTTGTCCAAGAACAACTTTCAAACCCAAAACATTCTTTCCAAAAATAATTCCTACAAGAGATACTAAAAGACCGGAAACTATCGTTTTTTGGTATACATTGAGTCTTTCTGTGAACTTTCTATATATCCATTTTAGAAAATACATCACTAATCCAATTCCTCCAAAAAGTGCAGCAACAACAAATGCTATGAGAACATTTTTAAGCTCTATTGAGGGTATTTCAGAAGCATGTATAGCCTTTAGGAATATAGGCTCATATCCCATTGCATTGTGATGAAAGTAGCTTATAGTTGCTGCCATCACAGCTGGCATAAGGTCCTCATAGGATATTTCATCCTTTTTAAAGTATTCAACAGAGAGAAGCGCAGCGGTTAGGGGCGTTCCAAGGTAGTATGTAAGCATTCCAGAGGCAAAAGCAATCGAAAGTATCCTTTCTCCTTTCTTGTAAACACTCTCTGAAATTCCCTTCCCAATAAAGAGCGTTGGTGATACAAGGCCACCGCTTCCCCCAAGTCCCAGCGTGATGAAGGTCGATATGTATTTTAAAACAGTCTCTATAGGAGATATTTTTCTGGTGTGATCAACATAGGCGTCGACTCCTGTTCCTAAAATTATTGGAAACTTCCTTGCCAAAAAACCTACTATCCAAAAACCAAGCATGGGAGTAAAAACTATGTAATCTCCAAGGAATTTGTTTGTAAAACGAATCAGGTTCACTATTGAACCTTCGATAAAAGGTGATGCAATTCCAGAAGCAACCCCAGCAATTATTATGAAAATAACCTCTTTCATACTCTCCTCGCAACGATTATAGTTGTATCCCCGTAGATTTTAACCTTTTCTTCTTTCAAAAAAGGAGGTAGCGTTATCTTTTCTCCCCTTCTCTCTTCAATTATCAATATACCATCTGGGTTTAGTATATCCTCCTTCATTGCTTTTAAAACCTTCTGTGCTATTCCCAGGCCGTAGGGAGGATCAATATATATCACGTCGAACCCCATACCGCTTGAACGTACAAAAGAGAGCGCATTAGCTTTATATAATGTAACCTTATCCTCTATTTCCAGAAGTTTTGCATTATTCTTGCAGGTAGCTATAGCCTTTAACGAGATATCCACACCATATCCGCAGCAAGCTCCCCTGCTGATAGCCTCTATCAAAACAGCGCAGCTTCCACAGAAAAGATCAAGAAAGCTTTTCCCATCAACATCAACCATATTAAAAACCGCTTGTTTAACGATAGAAGTTGTAGGACGCGTTCTTTTACCGGGAACATCATAGATAAATCTTCCCTTAAAGATTCCACCCGTTATCCTTATCACTTGAATACCTCTCCCGCTTCTTTGTACCAAAGAACAAGATCCAAGTGATCCATAGGTATTCCAACTCTTTCACAGAACTCTTTCATCTTTTCTTCTATTTCAAGGTATCTTTTCCTTGTCATGCTTTTTGGAACTTCATCTATAACGCCAAGTTCTTTTAAATTCTTAAGGATATGTCTATCAAGAATTGCAAGATGTTTGCCAAAGCCTATGTTTCTTAAAAAATGTGAAGCTTCTTTATACCCATACCCATCCACATTTTTCACAAGAAAATCTCTGAGCTTTTTAACATTATCAAAACTTTCTACAGTTTTTCTTATCTTTCCATAGAACTTCTTGCGAGCTTTTACAATCCTTTTTGCTTTCGTCCTATAGAACCTAACACCTTTGAGATACGGTTCTATTTCTTCAGCAGAACCTTTGTAAAGAACACCGGAATCTTTCATCTTCTCAACAGCCTTCCAGCATACTTTTGCTTTCGACTGTGGGGTTAAAAGGCAAAACGCCATCTCCGCAAATAAATCTTTTTCAGAGGCAATCTCATAAAATCTTTTAAACTCCACAAGCCGTTTTTCAATATCAGGTTTTATCTTTTCATATATAGCAAAAATTTCCCTCAGAGCTTCTGCATCCATACTCAAGTTTCCTCCTCTTCTCCGGTAATTTTACCATCCTCTTTCTATTAACTGGTTAATATCTTCATATCCATACAGGGGCAGAATAATGTTTTCACATTCATTATTTTTTGGCATGTTGATATAATTACAAAAGACAAACTTATGGGGAGGATGATAGTATGAAAATGAAAAAAATCATAAGTGTGCTGTTCATCCTTTTCTTTTCAATACTTTTTGGAGAAACCTACGTTTTAGTCACAGGAATAGGAGACTTTAAAGATAAAAACATAATACCACTTCCAGGCGCAATTAAAGATGCTCAGGTTTTTAAAGACACGCTTCTAAGTTTGTCCATTGTAGATAAAGAAGATCTTCTCTATTATGAAAATCCAACCCTTTCTGAACTGAAGAAAGCAATAATAAGCTGGGCAAAAATGGCAAAAAGTGAAAATGACCTGTTGATATTCTATTACTCTGGGCATGGGTATTCAAAAGATGGAAAAACTTATCTCATACCTTCCGATGCATACAGTGATGTTCTTTCAGAGACAGCACTGGATTTCACAGGTTTCCTAAGCAAGATAAAACCGTTGATGAAAACGAAAAAAGTTCTTATTATCCTTGATTCATGCTATTCAGGAAGTCTTATAAAAGATAGACCGGTTAAATTTAAAACATACGAAAAGAAAACACTGAAAGATCTATCAGACAGTGTGGTATTTCTTCTCTCCTCAAAAGAAGGCGAAGTCTCTCAGGAAAAAAGAGAAGGTGGTGGATGGTTCACTCACTATTTAATAGAAGGTATCAGAGGGAAAGCGAACTCTAATGGAGATGATTTAATAACGATAGAGGAGCTTTATGAGTATGTATCTGAAAATGTAGAGAAGGTCACAAATGGCATGCAACATCCCATTATGTTTGCTTCAAGCAATATGGAAGATATACCTATATCCTATGACTTTTCCATGCTTGAGATGAAAGCTTTGAAAGAATTAAAAGATAGAGGTGCACCGGAAGATGTTTTGAAAGTTACTTCAAAAGTGGTTTTTCAAGATTCTATTGAAGATAATGAGTTAGATCGAAAGGTGAGAAACTACATTCACTCATTCGCACTTGGAAAGATAGATTACGACATGTATATAGATCTTATTAAAGGTTTAAAGCTTTCGACAAGCCCTGCTAAGATCATCCCAAAAGTCGCTCCTAAAAACACCTTTCAAAATCCTCCAGCAAAATCAAATGAAATCGTTCCGGCGAAAGGGAGTAAGAAGTTCTTCACCGTTGGTGTGGATCTTGGAACATTTTTGATTTTACCCTTCGCAGACGTTTATGTAAGATTGGGCAATGTTGAAGTTGGCATTGGAGGTATGCTATATCCCTCAGAAGAATCTTTTTTGCCATTGATAAAGGTTGGATTGTCAACGAACTTATGGAGGATGGCTTTCAAAATAGGTGTCTACTATGGAGAATATGAGGAGGCAACGTATGATTACTATTATGGTTATTCCTCAGAAACTACTCCGTTGCCGCTCATATACGCTTTGGTTTCTCTTGGCAGTCCTAACTTTTTCCTCGGAACATCAGACTTAATAATACCAACATTTCTATGGAATGTAGAATTTTGAGGTTTGATACTTTCAATTAACTTGTAAAAGAAGTAAAATACCAAAGATTGATGTAAAAGAAGAAACGGAAAAACGGAGGGATACAGAGTGCTTGAAGAGCTTAGAAAGCAGAGAATAAAGGAGATAGAAGAACTAAGGGAAAAGGGTGTGGAGCCTTTTTCTTACCGTTATGAGAAGACACATAACACAAAAGACATTAAAGACCTGTTTGACGAAAAGTTAAAAGCGGGCGAGATTCTTGAGGAGGAAAAGGTATCAACCGCCGGAAGAGTGATGTCTTTAAGGGATCATGGAAAGAGCGCCTTCTTCCATATAAAGGATTCGGAAGGAAGGATTCAGGTTTACATAAGAAAAAACGCCGTTGGTGCGGAAAGGTACGAGATATTTAAAAAATATGTAAATGTCGGGGATATCGTTGGGGTTAAAGGTTTTCCCTTTAAGAGTAAGACTGGTGAGCTAACCATATTTGTTGAGGATTTTGAGATTCTTTCAAAGGCTATAAGGCCCCTTCCTGAAAAGTGGCATGGTCTTAAGGATAAAGAGGTTATATATCGCCAGAGATATTTGGACATGATCTCCAATGATGAATCTTTGGAAAGATTCAAAACGAGATATAAAGTGATAAGGCTTTTTAGGGACTTTTTAAACGAAAGAGGATTCATAGAAGTGGAAACTCCTACTCTTGTGTATGTAACAGGAGGCGCTGAAGCAAAACCCTTTGTAACCCATCTTAATGTCTTCGATATAGATATGTATCTCAGGATTGCTACAGAACTTTACTTGAAAAGATACATAGTTGGAGGATTTGAAAAGATTTACGAAATAGGAAAAGTGTTTAGAAACGAGGGAATATCATACAAGCATAGTCCAGAATTCACATCCATGGAGCTTTATTGGGCTTATGCGGACTATAACGATATAATGGAACTCGTAGAAGACCTACTCTCTTATGTTGTCAAGGAGATAACAGGAAGTACAAAAGTAATGTACCAAGGAGTCGAGATAGACTTTTCCAAGCCATTCAGAAGGATCAAGATGAGGGATTTTATAAAAGAGCATCTTGGAGTGGACATTCTTGAAGATTCGGATGAAAAGCTTTTGAAGGTTTTAAAAGATCATGAAGTGGAAGTTCCAATAAAGAGCAGAGGACACTTGATAAACAAGCTATGGGACCTTGTTGAGGATAAGGTTGTTCAGCCAACATTCCTTTTGGAACACCCTGTTGAGATTTCTCCGCTTGCCAAAAGACACAGAGAAGATCCAAGAGTTACGGAGAGGTTCGAGTTGATAATCTACGGAAGGGAAATCGCAAATGCATTCTCTGAGCTTAACGATCCTGTTGATCAATACCAGAGATTCTTGGAACAGGTAAAATTAAGAGAAGCTGGTGATGAGGAAGCCCAGATGATGGACAAAGATTTCATAAGAGCGCTTGAATATGGCCTTCCACCAACTGGAGGTTTGGGAATTGGGATAGATAGGCTCGTTATGTTCTTAACGGATTCTCCGACTATAAGGGATGTAATTGCATTCCCGCTTGTGAATCCAAAATCATTGGATGAAGAAATTGAGTATGAAGAGGAGGTTGAGTAAAAGTGGGTTATCGAGGATGGATGAAAAAGTGGCAAGCTGTAATATTCTGGGTTATAGCCATAGCATTCTTGGTTGGAGTTATTTGGTGGTCTGTAGGGCTTTATGTTTCTTCAAGGAAAGGAAAACAAAGCAGCACTATTGATACTTCAATTGCTTATCTAACAAAGGATGGAACAGCTGTTAAAAACCCAACTTACTGGGTATTCCCCGCAGAACTTCAAGATAGATTCACCCAATATGAGAACATGGTAAGAATGTATTATGGTCAGGAACTTGATCCTATATTTGACGAGCCATTATACAAAGCTCATATATTGAAACAGCTGATGGCAGAAAAGGTCCTCCTTTATTATGCCAATGAAAACGGTATAAAGGTTTTAAAAAAAGATGTTGATGCGAAGCTCAACGATTACAGAAAGCAGATTGAAAAGAATGAAAACTATTTGAACTATGTAAAGAGAAATTACGGAAGTGTAGACAGGTACTTAACAGTTATAAGAAAAGACGTCGAAACTTCCATGATAGTCAATAAGGTAAGAGACATGGTTAGCGAAATAAGCGAGGATGAACTTAGGGCTTACTACAACAAGCATAAAGATAATATAAAGAAAGAGTACAGCAGCGTTGATACAAAGATAGTTACCTTTGACATGAGCGACGAGGCTACTGCAAATAAATTCATAGAACTTGCAAAGAAAGAAGGATTCACGAAAGCCGCCACCGATATGAATCTTCACCCGTTTGATTTCACTATAAAGAAGGGAACGGTTCCTGACGATATAGTTCAAGCGATCTTTGAAGCCACACCAGGTGAGATTGTTGGTCCATTTAAATATGAATCAATAGGAAATCTTCTGGTTGTAAAAGTTCTTTCCAAAAAAGTCATAGACTCCTACGGCGATTTCAAAAGCAGTGATGCTTATAGCGAAATTAAGCAAAAACTTTCCAATGAGAAGTTCCAGAAGTGGTATAAGGATTATGTTAAGAAAGAAAAGCTGTCGTTCAACATAAACGATGAAGAACTTAAATACTGGCATTCATATATCGAAAACTACAAAAACAAACACGCTCTGTTAAAACTTTACGATGAACTCGACAAGATAGTATTCATGGAAGGCCAGCTGAACACAGATCTTTCTGACCTTTTAAAAGCGTTGTACGTAGTTCTATTGGAAGATCAAGAAAAGGATCTGCAAAACTACAAGCTATACATCTCAATGGGTGACAAGATAACGGATGAGGAGAAAAAAGAGCTGGCTGAACTTAAAAAACTCTATGGAGAGCTTAAAAAGGAAGATATAGAGAAAAAGCTGAAGGAGCTGAAGGATAAAGAAAAGAAAGTTGTGAGATTCCTATACGATACCTACAGAACGTCTATGGGAATCGTTCAAAGAGCGGCAAAGCTCTTCCCCGATGATCCCCAGGTTCTTTACGACTACTATCATCTACAATACGAAAGCATGAAATCTATGATTCCGTATGCCAAGTATGACCAAAGAATGATGTATTCAATAATGCAGACTATAATGGGACTTTATTCTGTCTATATGTCGGAAAAAGCTTCAACCGATCTTAAATTCGATGCAATATACGACGTCTACGAGCTTTACAAGATCATGGGAGATGCAACCAGCGCCAGTTCAGTTCTTTCCGAGATGAAGGAAAAGTTCCCAGACAGGCTCGAATACGATGTCGAATTTCAGCAGCTTCAGGATATGATAAGTAGCGAAGGAACCACAGAGGAAAGCTCACCAGCAACAAAATGAAAATCTTGGAAAATATTGAAGCCAAGGATTTTTGGAGAATATTGAAAAGCACTGAAATACCTTTAAAGAAAGAAAAAATCTATACTAAAGATAGCTTGGGGAGGATTTCCGCACAGGATGTAAAAGCTGGGGAAGCCCTCCCCGGTTTTTTTAGAAGTGCTGTAGATGGATATGCTACAAACTCCTCCTTTATAGAAGGAGCCTCGGATGAATCACCACGAACCTTAAAAATTCTAGGAGAAGTTCGGATGGGGGAATCTTCGGATATTTCTGTAAAAAATAGCAGTTGCATTTGGGTTCCAACGGGTGGCATTCTTCCCGAAGGAGCTGACTGCGTAATCAAGTTTGAAGATGTAGAAAAGATTGGGAACAAAATAGTTGTAAGAAAACCCGCTAAAAAATTTGAAAATGTGATTCCAAGCGATAATGATTTAAAAGAGGATGAAATTGTGGTCAAAAAGGGAGGAGTTATAAATTTTTCCAGGCTACATGCTATTTTGAGTTTGGGCCTCCGGAAAGTAAACGTTTATGAAAAAATAAAAATAGGAATAATTCCTACAGGTAGTGAGCTCGTTGAACCTCTCGAGGCTAGGAAAATCCCACAAATAAGGGAAGCTAATACTCATACTCTGGAAGCTATCTTGAAAAAACATGGATACAAAGTTAAAAGATACGATATAGCTCCTGATGATGAGAAGAAATTAAAGGAAATTTTCGAAAAAAGCCTCTCAGAGAACCATGTTACGGTAGTCTCAGGTGGTTCGTTCTTCGGAAGAAAAGATTTCACAAGAAAAGTAGTTGAATCCATAGAAGGTCTTAAGCTCCTCATTCATGGAGTTTTAATGATGCCGGGAAAGTCTATGATATTTGCCGATTTTGGTGGGAAAGTCCTATTCGGTTTTCCGGGGAAACCTCAATCATTCCTACTGCTATCTTTTTCCATTTTAATTCCCTTCCTCGAAAACCTCTCAGGAAGAAAACCTTTAAAATGTACCCTCGAATTAGGAGAAGATGTAAAAGCTAAGAAAGATTTTCTTCTGATTTTATGGGCAAAAATAGAAAATAATAAGGTTTATCCAATAAATGCAAGAAAAAGTCTTTACAACCAACTTGAAAGGGTTGATGGATATATAAAAGTTCCAAAAGGTGGATGCTTGGAGAAAAATGCTCTTGTGGAATTTTACCCGTTATAAATCCTGAGCACACCTCTAGTATATCATTAAAAACAAAAGCCCTGTGGAATCTCCAGGGCTTTTGTATAAGCATCACAAACAAACTACGCTTTCCATTTCAAAGATCCCGGGAAGTGACAGGCAACGAAGTGGCCCGGTTTCACTTCAACGAGCGGTGGTTCTTTTTCTTTGCATATAGGCTTTGCCACAGGACACCTTGTGTGGAATCTACATCCCCCTGGCGGGTTTATTGGACTTGGGACATCTCCTTTAAGTATTATCCTCTTCTTTTTCTTCTTGTCAGGATCTGGTATAGGTATAGCGCTCATCAGAGATACCGTGTAAGGATGGAGCGGATTTTCAAATAGCTCTTTCTTTGGAGCCATTTCAACCATTTTTCCAAGGTACATAACGGCTACTCTGTCGCTTATATGTTTCACAACAGCAAGGTCGTGGGAGATAAATATGTATGTAAGCTTATGCTTCTCTTGAAGATTTTCCATAAGGTTGATTATTTGAGACCTTATGGAAACATCAAGAGCTGCGACCGCCTCATCAGCTATGACAACCTTTGGCTGCATTGCAAGGGCTCTTGCTATACCTATTCTCTGCCTCTGTCCACCGGAGAACTCATGTGGAAAACGGAACATGTGAGCCGGAATTATTCCAACATCTTGCAATGTCTTTCCCACAAAATCGTTTACCTTCGCCCTTTCAACCAGCCTATGGGCAAGAACTCCCTCTGCAACGATGCTCTTTACTCTCATTCTGGGATCAAGAGAACTGTATGGATCCTGGAAAACTATCTGAACATTCTGCCTGAAATGCTTCCTTTTCTCTTTCAAATTGGAAAGAAGGTATTTGTAAAGCCCAGAAGCTCCATTTTCTATGAAAATCTTGTAATACTTCCTATCAACATTCCCAAGCTCATCTAGGGCTTTGGCACCTTTATCTATTTTGAGCTGCTCAAATTTATCTATGTATGTTCTCTTTATGTAAGACTTTGCTTTGAGATAGTTCATGAAGTAGTATGTTGTATCCTCATCGTTGAAGATTATCCTACCGCTTGTTGGTTCGTAAAGGCGAAGAAGCGTCATACCGACTGTAGTCTTCCCACACCCAGATTCCCCAACAAGCCCCAAGGTCTCCCCCTCGTAGACTTCAAATGAAACACCATCAACGGCTTTTACCCATCCGACGATTCTCTTAAAAACCCCTGCTCTTATCGGAAAGTGCTTAACCAAGTTATCTATCTTTATTACAACTCTTTTCTCCATTCACTTCACCCCCACGTTTTCAAGGACTCCGTAGAAAGGGCATGCAGTATAATGACTTGGTGAGACCTCAAACAATTTCGGATCAAGATTTTTACACTCTTCCCTTGCAAATTCGCATCTCGGATGGAACCTGCACCCTGATGGAAAGTTAAGAGGATCTGGAACTGTTCCCGGTATGCTCTTAAGTTCTTGATCTTCTACATCTAGTCTTGGTATCGATGAAAGAAGTGCATAGGTGTAAGGATGTTTTGGGTTTTTAAATATCTCATCAACTGTTCCGTATTCAACTACCCTTCCTGCGTACATAACTGCAACTCTATCCGCCGTTTCTGCGATAACCCCCATGTCGTGGGTTATCATTATAAGCGCCATTCCGTATTCTCTTTGAAGTTCCTTCATAAGTTCTAATATTTGGGCCTGTATAGTAACATCCAAGGCTGTTGTTGGTTCATCGGCAATAAGTATCTGAGGTCTGCAAGAAAGCGCCATAGCTATCATCGCACGTTGACGCATACCACCAGATAGTTGGTGAGGGTATTGATCAACCCTCTTTTCCGGTTCGGGAATACCTACTTTTCTTAGAAGATCTATAGCAATCTTTCTTGCCTCGCTTTCTTTAACTTTCTGGTGAAGAATAATAGCTTCCATTATCTGGTCTCCTATCGTGTAAACAGGGTTTAAAGCAACCATCGGCTCTTGAAAAATCATGGCTATGTCATTACCCCTTATCTTTCTCATTT
The DNA here is from genome assembly GCA_027065235.1 of Thermotogaceae bacterium. Classification (GTDB taxonomy): domain Bacteria; phylum Thermotogota; class Thermotogae; order Thermotogales; family Thermotogaceae; genus JAGHBG01. The sequence goes on from JAMOOR010000372.1 coordinate 13,424, forward strand.
CCTCTTCTGAGATTTTCAAAAGATCCTTGCCTTTGAAAAGTATCTCCCCACTCTCTATTTTTGCCTTTTCATCGAGAAGTCTCATTATGGTCAAGGAAGTAACGCTCTTACCCGATCCAGATTCTCCAACGATTCCTAAGGTTTCTCCTTTGTAAAGTTCGAAAGAGACGCCATCAACGGCTTTTATAACACCATCCTCTGTATAAAAGTAAGTCTTTAAATTTTTTACTTGTAATATTGGTTCTCTGCTCACATACATCACCCTTTCAACCTTGGATCGAAAGTGTCTCTCAAAGCATCACCAAGCAAGTTCCATGCAAGAACAAACAACACCATCGCTATTCCCGGATATGTAAGGGCGAACCAATACTTAAACACTTCTCCTTGAGCTCCAAGAATCCAGTCTCTTGAATAATTAAGGAGCGATCCCCAATCAGCATATCCAGTTGGAGCACCAAGCCCAAGGAAGGAAAGTGCTGCAGCAGTAATAACAAGCGATCCCATTCTCATCGATGCCTGTATCACAACAGGAAAGATCGTGTTAGGTATAACATGACGCATTATTATAAAGAAATCTTTAACACCAAGCGCCTTCGCTGCAAGTATGTATTGCTCTTCCTTAACCTGCAAGATATTCCCCCTTATAAGCCTTGCGGTCCCCATCCAACCGAAAATAATCATAGCAACCATGACCTTATCAAGACCTGTTCCGAGAATTGTGGTAATAACAATCGCAGCAACGAGGAAGGGAAGTGATAGGAATACATCTGTTATCCTCATCAAAACCTCATCAACCCATCCACCGTAATACCCTGCAATCGATCCAATTATGAGTCCAATTATCGTTGAAATTATGGTAACTATTAATCCTATCCTGAAAGCGGTTCTTGTTCCCCAGATAACTCCATAAAAAATGTCTCTTCCATCTATCATCCCAAAAAGGTGATAATCAACACATCTTATCGGCTTTCTGTTTATAAGTTTCTTATCAATCATCCAATCAAGGATGTTACCTTTAACTCCTGTGAAGTCTTTAACCACCTTCATTGCATAGCCATATTCAAGCTTTGAAAAGCCATATTTTACAACTTTTATGCAATCAGCCTTGCGGAACTTTTCTATTTCTGATTCAAGATTGTCTATGTACTTTGAAAATTCCGGTAACATTTCAAGTGACCGCTTTGCTGCAAGAACGAGGTCATTTTCAAAAAAAGAATTAATCAAATTTTCTGCATTGGCAAATCCAGCTTCTTTAAGCTGATCTAAATGATCCTTCAAATAGCTCTTTATCTTTGTCTTAGTTCTCGAAACTTTAGCGTATACCTCTATTTTTCCTTCATAATTTAGGCCTTCTATTATGCTCTTTGCAAGTGGCCTCAATTTGTCTTCAGGAATTTTTCTAACGTACTTTTCAAGACCTTTTGCCACAAAGGCGATTTCTGCATCTTTTCTCTTTGTTGGAGGAATAGGCTCTTGTTTCCAAGTTATCTTGGGCATGGTGTAAGGGTCATGAATCTTTCTTGAAGGATCCATAGGGCTAACTGGTGGCGCAATATAAGCAGCGAATATCGCCACCAATGTAAAAAAGACCAATATGCTAACACCTATTATGGCCGAAGGGTTTCTGAAGAATCTCTTCAATGTTCTTTTTGTCTCAACTCTCAAGTCAAATCACCTCACCCGAGTCTTATTCTTGGATCTATCGCTGCGTAAAGTATGTCAATTATAAGGTTACCGACAACAAGTATTGTCGAATAAAAAAGAGCCCCTCCCATTATAGCCGCATAATCAAGCTGCGTGGCAGCTTGCGCTACGAAACTTCCAAGTCCTACTCTGTTGAATATAACCTCAACTATAACCGTGCCAGCGAATAGATTTATAACCATCGCTCCTCCAACTGTTGTAACAGGTATGAGGGCGTTTCTTTTCGCATGTTTGTTTATAACTACCTTCTCATCAAGCCCCTTTGCCCTTGCCGTTCTTATGTACTCTTTATTTAAAACCTCAAGCATTGATGACCTCGTTATCCTCAAAAGATACGCCCACCAAAGCCAAGATATGGTAATGATAGGTCCTATAAGGTGTCTTATAACATCCCAAAATATGTCAAATCTACCGTTCAAAAGCGCATCTAAGGATAAAATGTGGGTTATATAATGAAAATTGGATGACTTAATTGCATCCTCCACCCAGTTACTAAAATTACCTGGCGGGAGCCACCCAAGAAAGCTATAAAAGATCATAAGTATGAAAAGCCCAAAAACAAAATCCGGGAACGACCACCCTATAACTGCAAAGATTCTTATCGCATGATCGATGAATTTATCATGATTCACAGCTGCAACTATACCAAGCCATATCCCAACGCCAATTACCGGGAAAATAGCATAAAGCGCAAGTTCTGCTGTATAGGGAATCCTTTGCATAAGTGCTTCAGAGACATAAGTCTTCCCAACGACTGACCAACCAAGATCTCCATGAAGAACTCCGTTAAGCCATTTACCATACCTTACTATCAATGGGTCGTTAAGTCCATATTTATCTTTCAAAGCCTCAAGTTCCTCATCGGTGAGTTTATCAAATACATTTGGATTAACATAAGCAGCGAGCAGCTTGTCAGAGCCAAGAAGTTGCATCATACCAAAAATTATAAATGTAACACCTAGCAAAATTAAAGGAAGAATCAGTAGTCTTCTAATGATATAAGCTGTCAAAAACATCACCTCCGAAAACAGAACCCAAAACTCCATTTATTTTATAACAGTTATTAAAAAAGGACAAATATTCGTGTAAATGAATAATGAGTAGTATAATCTAATTTGATGGGAGAAAACTATCACATCGGCACCTCTGGATGGAGTTATTATCATTGGACTGGTATCTTCTACCCTGAAAATTTGGAAAAGAGAGCGTGGCTTTCATACTACGCAAAGTGGTTTGATACTGTCGAAATAAATTCCACCTTTTACAGACTTCCCTTCAAAAACATGGTAAAAGGATGGAAAAACAAAGTCCCAGAGAATTTTACATTTGCAGTTAAAGGTTCCAAGATCGTTACCCACAACAAAAGGTTAAAGGATGCAAAGGAAGATGTGGACAGATTCATTGAAAGAGTAAGCTTATTAGAAGGTACTCTAGGAGTTGTACTCTGGCAACTCCCTCCATCCATTAAGAAAGATATAGAATTGCTCAAGGATTTTCTGGAGATACTTCCAAAAAACATAAGACATACAGTTGAATTTCGCCACAAAAGCTGGTTTAATGACGATGTTTATTCCATTCTTGAAGATCATGATGTTGCTTTCTGCATCACGGATTCAAAGAGGCTTAAATCGCCTTGGGTAAAGACGGCTTCTTTTGTTTACGTCAGGTTCCATGGCCCAGAAAAACTCTACGCATCAGAATATTCTGAGAAGTATCTAAAAAACGTTGCAGAAAAGCTTTTGGAAATGGACGCGGAAAGCTTTGTCTACTTCAACAACGATTTTGAAGGTTACGCCATCAAGAACGCAAAATTTTTAAAGGAAATCCTGCAAAGGGGTGAACAAAATGAGAGTTTTGATTCTCCTTGAAGATGGTTACGAAGACCTGGAATTCTATTACCCATATTTGAGGCTCCAAGAAGAAGGATTTGAGGTAGAGGTCGCTTCCCCTAAAAAAGGTCAAAAGGTTGGAAAGAACGGCACAAGTTTCAACGTAAAACTCGATGTGAAAAGCGTTAAAGCTGCTGATTATGATGCTGTATTCATCCCAGGCGGTCACGCCCCAGATAAACTAAGAAGATACGAAGAAGTCGTAAAAATCGTCAAGGAGATCTACGAAAATGGTGGAATAGTAGGTTCAATCTGTCATGGACCACATGTTCTTATCTCCGCCGGCATAATAAAAGGCGTTACTATGACATCTTTCTATTCAATAAAAGATGATGTTGTAAATGCTGGTGGTAGCTGGGTAGATAAGGCTGTAGTCGTCGATAAGAGAATAGTTACATCTCGTGTCCCAACTGATCTTCCAAAGTTGCTTCCCGTATTCATAGAAGAAGTAAAGAAGGTAAAGAAAGCTCCTGTAGAAGAGAATTTCCTCCCCGAATTTGAACTCGTTGACGAAGATGGGAATAAGGTTACATCCAAAGATCTTAAAGGAAACTGGGTCGTGCTTTATTTCTTCCCAAAGGCTAACACTCCAGGATGCACTAGGGAGGCGCAGGATTTCACAGAAAACATAGAATTCTTTGAAAAAAGAAGAGTCAAAGTTATTGGTGTCTCGCCAGATAGTCCTAAAGCTTTAACAAATTTCAAGAAAAAATACGACCTTAAGGTAATGTTCCTATCTGATAATGAAAAAGAACTTGCACAGAAACTAGGAGCTATAAAGCAAGGAAACAGGATAAACAGGTCGACCTTTATAATAGATCCGAAGGGAAGGATAGTTAAGAGCTGGAAAGGTGTAAAGGTAAAAGGCCATGTTGATGCCGTAAAGGAAGAGATAGAAAAGCTGCTTTAAGAAAAAGAAAAAATTTTTCTTTTCTGCTTTGTATAACTTATGTTTGGAGGGATGATCATGAAGCAACATCAGATAACAGAACCATCGGATTTACTTAATGAAGATGGCACGCTTAAGCAGATAGGATGGGCAAAAGATTTGCTTCTGAAGTATGATAGAAGAAAAATAAAAGCACCCAAATTTAGAATAAAAGAGTGGGATTACTATTGTATTTTGAGAAAACCATATGGTATTGCCTTCACTATAGCGGATCTTGGATATTTAGGGTTCGTATCGGTTACTCTTCTTGATTTTAAAAAGCGCAAAGAAATAACCAAAAGCTCTATTGTTTTGTTTCCACTCGGATCGTTCAACCTGCCCCCAACTTCAAAAGAAGGTGATGTGATTTTTCAAAGAAAAAACTTTTCACTAAAATTTCTAAAACGCAAAGAACATAGAATTATTCAAGTTGATATACCTTCTTTCAAAAATGGTAAATCACTAAGCGGAGAAATCATATTACATCAACCTTCATCGCTGGAGACCATGGTTATCACTATCCCATTTCCAGAATCTAAACATGCCTTTTATTACAATCAGAAGATAAATTGCATGCCCGCAAAGGGAGAAATCTCTTTTGGAGATCAAAAGCTTTTATTTGATCCTGATGACAGTTTTGGTGTGCTTGACTGGGGCAGAGGAGTGTGGACATATAGAAACACTTGGTATTGGGGTTCAGCTTCGGGAAAAATTGGAAATGACCTGTTTGGTTTCAATATTGGGTATGGGTTTGGTGATAATTCTCGGGCAACTGAGAATATGATCTTTTACAAAGGCAAGGCGCATAAGTTGGATCATGTTACATTTCACTTGCCAGCTGATGATTACCTCAAACCATGGACCTTTACCAGCAGTGACTCCAGATTTGAAATGGTATTTAAGCCGATAATTGACAGGCATTCAAATACAAATCTTTTGATCTTCCAATCAAATCAGCATCAGGTATTCGGTTATTTTTCTGGCAGAGTTGTGCTTGACGATGGAAAAGAGATCATAATTAAAGATCTGCTTGGCTTTGCAGAAAAGGTTTACAACAGATGGTGATATGCGCCACTGAAAAAATTAGTTATTTACCTACGCATAAAGAATTTCTTTAGAATTTCTATTCCTTTATAAGGTGGGTATTTCGTGTTCAGTTCAAATTTTCCTTTAATAAAAACTGGTTTGTAGTGGGAAAAGGTGTCAAAACTGTACTTGCCATGGTAGCTTCCTATTCCACTCCTTTTTATTCCACCAAAGGGAAGATATTCTGGAACAAAATGGGTAATTGTGTCATTAATCGAAATCCCACCAGCTTGTACTTTCGAGATGATCTTCTTAATATATCCTTTATCAGACGAGAAAACATATAAAGAAAGGGGATAAGGATGTTTTGAAATAACATCAAATACTTTGTATTTATCATCAAATGTGATCACAGGCAAGATTGGACCGAATATCTCGTCTTCCATCAATATGTCATCTAAAGGTACTTCATCAACGACTGTGGGTTCTAATTTCTTTCCTTTGAAAGTTCCACCGCAGAGAATCTTACCCTTTGTGCTGTTTAATAGCTTTGACAACCTTTCCACATGCCTTTCGTTTATAATGTGGGACATATATTTGCCAAACTCATTCAGATAGTTTTTAAACAGCGTCAAGAACTCTTCCTTGATTTTGCGATCTATCAGTAGATAATCAGGAGAAATACAAGTTTGACCTGCATTTAAAGTCTTTCCCCATGCAATTCTTTTGGCAGCCAACTTTATGTCACACGTTGAGTCAACGATAACGGGGTTTTTACCTCCAAGCTCTAATGTTACAGGTATAAGCTTTTCTGATGCCTTTTTCATCACATATTTCCCAACCTTTTGACTCCCAGTAAAGAATATGTAGTCAAAATCATATTCAAGGAGTTTTTTAGAAACCTCGGCGTCTCCAGTAACAACTTTTATGTAATTCTCAGGAAAATATCTTGATATCATATCTTTCAATAGTGCTGAGACATTTTCGGAATACTCTGAAGGTTTCAACACCGCACAATTTCCGGCGGCGATTGCTCCAACAAGAGGAATCAAGGACAGATTAACAGGATAATTCCAGGGAGATATAATTAAAACAACACCATAAGGCTCAGGATAGATATAAGCTCTGCCAGTTTGATTTTCCAACCCCGCCTTTACCCTTTTTGGTTTTGAGAGTTTTTTCAGTTTCTTCAAAAAGAAATTTATTTCTTTTACTACCATGAAAATCTCTGCGAGAAAAGATTCCTGCTTTGATTTGTGAAGATCACGGTAAAGCGCACTATAGATTTTATCTTCATTCTCAATCAAAGCTCTTTTTAGAGTTTTCAATTGCGAAAGTCTAAACTTTACATCCAAAGTTTTTCCTGAATTAAAAAAATCCTTCAAAGTTTCAATAATGCTATCACTCTTTTCTTTATAATATTTGGTTATTACTTAATGCCGCCCACTCAAAGCAGTTTTATAAATTCATCGGATAAACCCCTATTTTGATTATTATACCTGAATTAAAACTCTTTTATTATATACGCCCAATACGCCTGCACGACAAATACAATAGAGAGTATAAATAACGATATAAAGCTAATGAGGTAGGACATGGGAAGGTATTTCCAGTCAGAGAGGGTGCTTGAGGTGAATTTATTCGTGCAGCTTGTGAATTTGAATGATCGGTGGATGAGAAAGCCGGCGGCGGTGCTTAGAGGTAATGCTCACAGGATACAGCAACTTATGAATTTGAGGTATAATCTCGATGAGGTGAATGAATGATACTTACACAATTTTAGGGATAAGTCTCATTATTTGAGGAATAATATGAGATGGAAAGAGATACCACAACCAGCTCGTCGTTATATGATCTACCATATGATAATTTCACCAACCATTTTCGTTTGGTATGCTTTACCAGCTTATATGTTGATTACCGGTTTCAGTCCACTCGAAATTGGAATTCTCTTTTCTATTATAAACGCTGCTGCAATACCAACTACCTATTTAATTGGAAAATATTTCAACAACATTCCCATAAAAAAGGGACTCATCGCTATTAAGATGCTCCCCAATAATCAGACAATAAAAGTTGCTGATTTTATTCATATAGTTCAAGAGGCTTTCACCAGCCTTCCTTCATAGTATACTTCATCCGGAGTCTTGTATCCCAATGCTTTATGTAACCTCTCGCTAAAGATGCACCTTAGTATCTTATCCCCCTTTTTTCGATATTCCACATCTGTAGTAGCTCTTCCCACTTTGCTTTATCACAGGATCAAGCCCTATATAAGATACAAATCCTTGCTTTGTCTCGAATCTGTTTATATCTTCAACTTCAGATATTATCTCGCTTGCGTAACCTTTCCCACTCCAGGTATAGTTGATATCGGATTTGAAGTATATCAGAGAGAATTTTCTCTATTTGCTTGCCTATTTTCTCTATGTTATCCCATCTCTTTTTCCTTTTAAGTATAATTTTACAAACTTAATTACGATATAATTCTACACGGGGAGGTTTGATAAATGAAGAGAGCATCTTTAGTCGTTGCGCTTTTGGTATCATCATTAGCTTTTTCCTATGTTCTTGTTTCCATAAGGCCTTTGATGTTTATAGTGAAAGAGCTATATCCCGGTCAAGTTCAAGTTTTGATAGATCCGAATTCTAACCCTCACATGTTTTCTCTTACACCGTCTTCAATGAAAAAGATATACAAATCAGATATTTTGATAGTCTTTGGAAGTGGCTTTGAGGAGTGGATAAAGAAGGTGAAGGCAAATATATGCTATGCTGCAAAGGGTATGGATAAAGAAATGGATGTAAATCCCCATCTGTGGCTAAATCCAAAGCTCATGGAAAAGGCGGTGGGCAACATAAAAGAATGTCTTGAAAAGGTCTATCCAGATAAAAAAGTTGAGATAGAGAAGAATTATAAAAGGTTTTTGGATAAATTAGAGGAACTTGACAAGAAGCTAAGGAAAGACTTAAGCGATAAAGATGGGGCGATTTTAGAGCTTCGCCCAGCTCTTTATCACTTTTTGAAGGAATATTTCAAAGGCAAATACTACACCGTAATTGGCCAGACTCAATCTTCTTTATCTGCAAGGAGTTTGAAAGATGTCATAAAGGTGTGTAAAAAAAGGAACTTGAAGAAAATTATTATCGAAAAAAGTTCAAGTAAAAAGATAGCCTTGCCACTTCTGAGAGAGTGCAAGTTAAAAGAACTTGAAGTGGATGTTCTTGGAGCAGATGTTAAAAGCTATGAAGAGCTTATACTATGTGTTGAAAAGATCGTATTGGAGGCGCTAAAGTGAAGTGTGAATATTGCCTTGAAGTGAAAAACCTTACGGTAAGGTATGGAGATATCGTCGCTTTAAAGGATGTTAATTTCTCCTTGAAAAAAGGGAAATTTTACACGGTAGTTGGCCCCAACGGTGGTGGCAAGAGCACCCTTGTTAAAACAATTGTTGGAATTATCGATGATTACGATGGGCAAATACAGATATTTGGAAAAGATAGAGATGAATATCTAAGGGAAAAGTTGGTTGGTTATGTACCTCAGATAAGCTCATTCACAAAGTTCCCAATAAGAGTTATCGATGTAGTTTTGATGGGACTTTTCAGAGAGAGAAAGTTCAAATTCAAAAAGCAGCATTACAAAAAAGCCCTAAAAGCTCTTGAGAGGGTGAATATGGAAGGATTTTCTAAAAGGCTAATCCACGAACTTTCTGGTGGACAGCGCCAGAGGGTTATGATAGCAAGGGCTATTGTTTCAGAACCAGAAATTTTGATAATGGACGAGCCAACCGTTGGCCTTGACACGGAAAGCCAAAGAAATTTCTTCAGGTTGGTTAGGGAGTTAAATGAAAGCGGCATGACCGTTATAGTGGTAACTCACGATGTAGGGTTTGTTAGTGAATATTCCGACGGGATTTTGTGCATAAATAAAAGGTTGGTTGTTCATGCGAAAGATGTTGATGAGCTTCCAAAAGAGTTCTTTGCTAAGCTTTATGGCTACAATGTAAAGGCAGTTCTTCACAACCATAAGAGGTGAAAAATATGGAAATATTTCTTTACGAATTTGGAATCTTAGCTTTGATAGGGGGAGTTCTATCTGCTATAGCTACATCTCTTCTTGGCAGCGTTGTTGTTCTTAGGAAAATGTCTTTTTTTGGAAGTGGTATAGCTCATTTATCCTTCATAGGAGTTGGCCTTGCTCTGTTTTTCAAGCTTTCTCCAACATTTGTTACATTGACTGTGGCAATTGCGGCGGCTATTATTCTGGGATTTTTGGCAAGAAAGGGGGTTCACGAGGATATAGGAGTTGGGATTCTCTTTAGCACATCTATGGCTCTTGGAATAATCCTTATATATCTTGCTAAGATAGATAACTCGAGGGTCATGGCTTATCTCTTTGGTGACATACTCGCTATAAATTGGCAAGATGTTGTATTCTCTTCAATAGTCACGGCACTGGTGATTCTTTACATAATTTTCTTCAAGGATCACATAGTTTACATTACTTTCGACGAAGATTTTTCAAAAGTTCTTGGAATAAACATACCTTTTGTCTACTACACATTCTTGATATTACTTGCCGTGTCCATAGTCGTTTCAATGAATCTTCTTGGAATTGTTCTTGTCTCTGCAATGGTAGTGGTTCCTGCGGCTTCCGCATCTTTAGCGTCAAGAACTTATCAGGGAATGTTTAAACTTGCACCGTTGATTTCCGCCTTTTCAGTGTTTTTCGGACTTATTCTTTCGTGGAATTTCGATATACCAGCGGGTGCATCTATTGTTCTTGTTCAAGGAATTGTGTTTTTGTTCACCTTTTTGGTTAAAATATTAAGCAGGTGATTAAATTTTGAAGGGAGGTAGGATAATGAACTTTCTAAAGAAATTTTATTTGGTGGCACCAGGACCAACTCCGGTTCCCCATGAGGTTCTATTGGAAGGTGCGAACGAGACGATACATCACAGAACACCGCAGTTCATCAACATAATGAAGGAAGCTATGGAAGGGGCTAAATACCTTTTCCAAACGACGGAAGGTGAAGTTTACGCCTTCGTTTCCTCTGGAACGGGGGCTATGGAGGCTGCTGTACAGAATCTTCTCTCTGCAGGGGATAAAGCCATAGTCGTTGTTGCTGGTAAGTTTGGCGAGAGATGGAGAGACATACTCAAAGCCTTTGGAGTAAATGCTGTTGAGATAGAACTTGAGTGGGGAGAAGCCGTCAGTCCAGAAACCATTAAGAAAGCATTGGAAGAAAACCCTGATGCAAAAGCTGTTTTTACCACCCACAGTGAAACATCAACAGGAACGGTTATTGATCTTGAGGGAATTGCTAAAGTAGTTAGAGATACAGACGCTGTCCTTGTCACAGATGCTGTCAGTTCACTCTTAGCAGAACCCCTTAAGATGGATGAATGGGGAATAGATGTTGTTGTGTCTGGTTCTCAAAAAGGCGTAATGCTCCCTCCTGGACTTGGCTTTTTAGCAATCAGAGGCGAAAAGGCGTGGAAATTAGTTGAACAGTCAACTCTTCCAAAATACTATTTTGATCTTAAAGCCTACAAAAAGAAAGCTCCCGAAAACCCCTACACACCGGCTGTTAATCACATCTACATGCTTAAAAAAGCTGTCGATATGGTAAAAGAAGAAGGTATAGAAAACGTTTGGGAAAGGCACAAAGTTTTGGGTGAGGCTACAAGAAAAGCCGTCAAAGCACTAGGTTTAGAACTTCTTTCCAAGAGACCTGGAAATGTTGTAACAGCCGTGAAGCTTCCAGAGGGTATGGACGGAACGAAGCTTACAAAGATAATGAGGGATAAGTACGGAGTAACGATAGCGGGAGGGCAGGCACATCTGAAAGGTAAAATAATTAGAATAGCTCACCTTGGTTACATGGGTCCATTCGACACATTGGCAGCGTTCTCTTCCCTTGAACTTGCCCTCAAAGAGCTCGGATATGAATTCGAGCTTGGTGCATCTCTCAAGGCACTTCAGGAGTACTTCGCAGAAAATCTAAAAGGATGATGTAATTACTGTACATATTCGAAACCCGCCTATAATGGGCGGGTTTTTAATTTTTATGGATTCGGCCTAAAATTCTGAAAGCGATTTCACAACGTATATTTCTGGATAAAATGCAGCTTTTATAAAATATGAAGAATATATGAGTATATAAAAGATTTTTCAGCGAGATTGCGAATAAAAAAGTATATTCAGTAATATCTGCTAGAAATAGGGCTTTAACTTCCCATGGGAATTTTTGTACAATCACATTGAAAGGGGTGAAAGCGCTTCCATGATTACGATAAAAGATGTTGCTAGAAAGGCGGGGGTGTCTATAACAACGGTTTCAAGGGTTATCAACGATTCTCCAAGGGTGTCCAAAAAAACCAGAGAAAAAGTCATAAAAGCTATGAAAGAGCTGGGGTTCTCGCCAAGGCCTTGGGCTAAATACCTAGCTATGCCACGGGCTAAGTTTAAGGTCGGAATCGTTATAACTGAAAGAATCAAACGTTTTATGGGAGAAGGTGCCTTTTACCACCTTGTTCTCGAAGGTATAAATGAAGTTGCTTCATCAAGTGGAGTAGAGACAAAAATTCTCATGTATGGTGATGAAGAAGATTTCTTCGATGGGTATCTGCTAATCGGCGCAGATTTTGGGCCGAGTGATGTTGAAAAGTTCGCTAGTATGAAAAAACCTGTTGTTCTTGTTGATAACTACATTCCCGGATTAGATGTAGATGTTGTGATAAGCGATGGATATGGTGGAGCTTTCAACGCCGTTCAAACCCTTATCAATTACGGTTACAGAAAGATAGTTCATATACACAGCCCACTTTCCACATACAGCTTTAGGGATAGGTTCAACGGTTATGTAGATGCGATGGAAAAGAATAACCTCATGCCAAAACTCTACGAATTTGACGATATAGCCGAAAATATGTCCTATGTGATTGACCTAATGCTTAATACTTATGGTGTTCCAGAAGCTATTTTCACTTCTAATGATTTCGCTGCTAAAAGGGCGATAAAAGAACTTAGAAAAAGAGGCATAAAAGCTCCTGAAAATGTTGTGATCATGGGCTTTGATGATTCAGAGGAAGCAAAAAAGATGAATTTTTCTTCTGTAAGAGTGTTTAAAAAAGAAATGGGTTCCTTTTCAATGAGAAGATTAGCCACCCTGATGATGAAACAAGATGTTCATCCAGCTAAGATCTCCCTGTTTACGGAACTTGTCATCAGGGGTCATATAAAAAAACTTAGAGGGAGGGGTGATGTTTTATGAGAAAGTTTTTGGTCTGGCTTGTGGTACTTATGCTCATCGTCAGTGTGTTTGGGGTTAAAAAGATAGTGTTTTGGACAGCTCCAAACCCACAGCAAGAAGAGTTTTGGAAACCCCTTGTCAAACAGTGGAACGAGCAGCACCCGGATGTTCAGATCGAATGGTCTGTTATCCCAGCTGCAGGAAGTTCGGAGGAAGCTATATTAACGGCTATAGCAGCGGGTAGAGGACCAGACATCTCAACCAACATCTTCAGCGGTTTTGCGGCTCAGCTTGCTGAGATGGGTGCCATTGTTCCACTTGATAAGGAATTCGGAGATGACTTTTGGAACTTAGTGAAGGCAAGGAACATGGAGAATGTCATCAAGGGATGGGTATTAAATGATCACTACTATGTGTTCCCAATCTATTCGAATCCAATGCTTTTCTGGTGGAGGAAGGACCTTCTTGAAGAAGCAGGATTCTTTACTCCACCAAGAACCTACAGTCAGGTGTATAAGCTTGCTAAGAAGGTTACCGTTCCAAAGGAGAAATACGCCATAAAGGTCTTCGCAGGCAAGAACTGGTGGGACAGATGGTTTGATTTTATCACACTTTACTACGCTGCAAGTGAAGGGGCTCCTTATATAAAGAACAATAAAGCAGTCTTCAACAACGAGTATGGGAAGAAAGTCGCTGACTTCTTCTACACTTTATTCAAAAACGAATGGACAGCTATCGATCTTGGAAAAGACCCATTTGAAAAGGGTATCATCATGGGAAGCTTGATGGGACCATGGCATTTCAATTACACCAAAAAGCACTATCCTGAGGTTTACAAGAACATAGAGATTGCTCCTCCGCCAGTTCCAGATGATTATCCTTCATACAAACCTGTTTACACATTCGCCGACACCAAAGGTCTCGTTGTTTTCTCTACATGTAAATATAAGAAAGAAGCCTGGGAATTTATTAAATGGGTCTTCTCCAATCCGAAGAACGACGCAAGGTGGATAGAGTTAACAAAGATGCCTCCCGCAAGAGGAGACATAACAACAAATCCGATGTTCAAGAAATATGTAGAAAGTGATCCTTACTTTGCAGCAACCGCCAGTTATGTTGCATACGCCGTGCCACCAGCTCTTATAACAACTACGATAGATGTTCAGAACGCTATGACGAATTATCTCATAGAACCCATTATTTATCTGAAAGCCACACCGGAAGAGGCTCTTGAGAAAGCTGTAAAAGAAGTCAATAAGGTTCTCCTTACTCAATGATAAGATGGGGGGAGATGCCCCCCTTTTTCAAAAAATATGAGAGGTGAAACAGATGAGCCTTAGAAGAAGAGAGAAAGCGCTTGGCTGGGGAATTGTAAGTATATATCTTTTTTACACAGCAATATTTTGGGGGTATCCTTTCGTTTGGATGCTTATACTCGCCTTTACAAAGTGGAATTTTTTTGGAAAGCCTCGTTTTATAGGATTTTATAATTTTATAAGGCTCTTTAAAGACCCAATTTTCTGGCAGGTGTTCTTGAATACACTTAGATTCATGCTCTATTTTCTTCCAATGGTTTTCTTCG
>JAMOOR010000373.1 GCA_027065235.1 Thermotogaceae bacterium
CTCACGTGGGGTCATTACTGGGATTCAGGATGGAGAAAGGCAACAATCAATATATCCAAATACGCTGGCAAAACTATAGACTTCGCAATTGTCATGAGATTTTTCAGTGATAACATAGCCCGAACATGGTTATGTCTCGACGACTTTAGTATCGAATAACCTTAAAATATTAATAATTTTTAATCATCTCAGGCTTTTCCGATTTAACCAGTTTGACAAATTCCTTCAACTGATCTTCTTCACCGTCGACTAAAACTACCACAGCCTGTTTCAATCTTCACGTTCCTTGCATCTCAATGAAAAGTGAATCAGCTAATATCGATTAATTTGAAATCATCGAAACGATTTTTGGTATCCCATATTATGTCAATATGATGAGACTTGACAAGCTCCTCGTTGTTAAGGGTTACTTCTCATCGAGACAGAAGGCAAAGGAAGCAATTAAAAGGGGATTTGTAATTGTTAACGGTAAAGTTGTCACTAAACCCTCCTACGATGTAGAATTCGATGCTGAGATAGACGTTCTTCAGGATGAAAAGCCCAAAGGATATTGGAAACTTAAGGAACTCGATGAAAGATGGAATCTCATTAAAGAAGGAGACATCGTTTTGGATTTGGGAAGCAGTGCTGGTGGATTTCTCCTGTATGCGAGTGAAAAAGCTGAGAGAGTTTACGGAATTGAATATAGCAGGGAGTTTGAGGAAGAACTTAAAAAAATCGAAAGAGAAAGGAAAAACGTTAAAGTGTTCCTTGCCAACGCTTTCACATTTGATTTAAGCAACCTTGAACCTCTTGACTTAATACTGAGCGACCTAACCCTAAAGCCTTCACATGCTTGGAAAGCTACAAAGAGGTTCCTTTCTATCTTGAAGCCCAACGGTAGGATTTTGTTCGTGGCAAAAACGGGAATTTACAATGAAGACGTAGATTTTTCACCGCTGAAGGTTGTAGATTGGATGGATTCAAAGGATAGAAAGGAAAGATACTATTTGTTGGGAATTTAGCGCTTCTCTCTCG
>JAMOOR010000374.1 GCA_027065235.1 Thermotogaceae bacterium
AATGCTCGTGCTATATTAACTCTCTTTTTCATTCCTCCTGACAACTCTGAAGGATAGTACTTTTTAAACTTTTCCAATCCGACCATGAAAAGAACTTTATCTGAAAGAGTCCTGTCGTCATTGACAAATAGGAGATTTTCCTCTACTGTGAGCCATGGTATTAACCTGTCTTCTTGAAATACGAACCCTAATTTTCCATAGTTTTTGAAAATCTCCCCGGACGTGGGTTTTATAATACCTGATATGATCTTTAAGAACGTTGTTTTGCCACATCCAGATGGTCCAAAAAGCACCACACTTTCTCCTCTTTTAATTTCGAGGCTTATATCATCAATAACATGAAGTTTACCAAACTTTTTAGCAACTTTTTGAGCTTTCAGTATACTTTCCACTTTTTTACCAACCTTCTTGTGATTAGCTTCGACAAATATTCCATTGCTATCGCAAGAAATACCGCCACCAGAGTTAGTGCAAATATTTGGGGAGTATCAATGTAGCTTCTTGCCCAAGCTATCATAACCCCTATTCCATGATCTCCACATAAATACTCTGTTACAAGAATGGTTTTCCATATGTTTCCAAATACAACTTCCATGGAAGCTAGGATGAAGGGTACAATAGAACCAATGTATATATGGATAATTATCTTGCGTTTAGCTACGTTATAAATTTTTGCCATTTCTACAAGTTCGCTATCGATGTTGGCAATTCCGGAAGCGGTGTTTATTACCACTATAGGAAGAAGAGACATTGTTGATATAAAGACAGGCCCTTTCCATCCAATTCCCCACATAAAAACTGCGAAGGCAAGCCAGGATATAACAGGGACTGATTGTAAAATGGTTATAAACGGTTTGAAAATGCTGTAGATCGTTCTTGAGAAACCTATAATCATGCCTAAGGGTATTCCTAAAACTAGAATTAACGTTGATGCCATAAATCCTTTACTTATTGTACTTATCAAGTTTTTGTAAAATATTGGATCCTTTAACATATCAATAAAAATCCTCCCAACATCGACAGGTGTTGGGAGGATAGTAGAAGAATTAATAATTCTTGCCAATAAAGCCCAAAAGGTTACAAACAAAAGAAAGCCCAAGATTCTATTCATCGAGTAAGAACTATAACTCAAAAGCTTTCTTTTTTCAAACTATACAACGGCCCTTGATTTTAAAGCTTCTACCAACCTTCTGAGTGCAACGACATACGCTGCTTCCCTTGGCGGGACTTTGTACTTTTCCATCGCCTCATAAACCTCTTTAAAAGCTTTTGTCATTTTCTTATCAAGTTTTGCATCAACTTCTTCTTCATCCCAGTAATATCCCATTCTATTTTGAACCCATTCGAAGTAAGATACTGTAACACCACCAGCATTCGCTAAAATGTCCGGTAGATCGAAAATTCCCTTTTCGTTCAGGATATCGTCAGCCTCTGGTGTTATTGGACCATTTGCAAGCTCTACGATATACTTTGCCTTAACATCTCTTGCGTTCTTTTCTGTTATCACATTTTCAAGCGCAGCAGGGACAAGAATATCTACATCAAGTATCAAAAGTTCCTCATTAGATATCTTCTCAGCTTTGTCGAAATTGACCACACTGCCAGTTTCGGATTTTACTTTTTTAACTTCATCTATTGGAAGGCCGTTCGGATCGTATATGCCACCTTTTGAATCAGAAACCGCTACAACTTTTACCTTTGCCTCCGCTAAGAACTTTGCCATGTGTGATCCCGCATTTCCAAAACCTTGTATGGCAGCGGTCATGCCTTCCAAATTCTTTCCTTCTTTAACTTTTACAGCTTCTCTGAGAACGAAAAACCCTCCTAGGGCTGTTGCATGATTTCTACCAAGTGATCCACCAACAATGATAGGTTTTCCTGTTATCACCCCGGGTGCCTTTCTTCCTACAAGCTTTTCATATTCGTCCAACATCCATGCCATAATTTTTGGATTGGTATAAACATCAGGTGCTGGAACGTCCTGATCAGGGCCGAGGTATTTGTATATCTTGTCTATAAAACCTCTTGAAAGTCTCTCAAGTTCTGCGTCAGAAAGCTCTTTTGGATTCACCCTGATTCCGCCCTTTCCCCCGCCATAGGGGAGATTCATAAGAGCATTTTTCATACTCATCCATGCAGAAAGCGCTATTACTTCATCTTTTGTTACATTCCAGTGATACCTAATTCCTCCCTTTGCAGGACCGAGTGCGGTGCTGTGCTCCGATCTCCAACCTTTGAAAACTTTTACGCTTCCATCATCCATCTTTACTGGTATAGAAACTTCTAAAACTCTTTCTGGTTCTTTCAAAACCTCAACTACATCTCTCCCAATTCCTAAAACTTTTGCCCCGTTTTCAAGTTGTCTAATGAAGGTTTCATATGGGTTATTGCTCATACCTCCCCACCCCCTCGAAAATTCTGTTATTCCTCTCACATTCGTCAAATTTAGGTTACCACACAAGGAGACTGTATTCATAAATTAGAAAATCCGAGAATTTCTGAGGATAAAGCAGATTTTAAGAAGTATTTTCAAACATTTAGTGTTAATTAATCAATGTAAACTTTTTCCACATACGGAGATGTTACAGCCCTAAGAACTGCAGAGTAGTTCATCTTAAACCGTAGAATATCTCCCACCTTTACCACCCTATCCACTTCTGTAACGTCCACTATCGTGTGATCGCTGGAGGCATGAATAACTTTTACACCTCTCTCAAGAGGAGTCAATCCGTAGGGGTTTATGTCCTGCTCACCGACAGCGATAATTGCTCTAAGCCTTTCTCCTAAATCTTCAAATTCCACCTTTCTTCCCATCGAATCGTAGCCCTTTGATCCAATCGGTTTAGATGGTTTTCTTTTAAGCTCTATAATTTCAGCTTCTAAGATGACTGTCCCTTGATTTAAATACTCTATATCCCGCCCGCCAGTTATATCTGTTCCAAGGAGAATGGCTTCTCCTATTCTAAATTGGTTTATTCCTTCAAGAATCATATTCTGCTCAACAGCCATTAAGTAGATAGTTCCTCCTACGGACACAACCTCAGCGTCAATCTCCTTTGCTACATTTATAAGACTTTTAAGATTTTCATTGGTTGGCCATACTCCTCCAAAACAACCTATGTTTGCCCCCACGCCAGCTATTCTAGCCTTTTTAAGCTTACTTTTAATTCTTGTTATTTCTTCAGCTGCCTTGTCATACATCACTCCTTCCCTGAGATCCCCAACATCAACCATGTAGATAAGATGAACCGTTCTATCCACCATTGAATCTATAGCTAATGCTACTTCTTCCTCGGAAATTAAGTACCAATCCACGATATCAATCATTTCCTTTAGCCTTGAAAGAGGCGGTATTCTTATCATCATAAAGCTACCATTTATTCCGGCTTCTATCATTCTGTTCATATTTTCGATTCTGGAGTCCCCTAATATTTCTATTCCGGCGTCTTTATACATCTTAGCTATCTTTGGATGACCCATAAAAAGTTTGGTAACACCCACAATGTTTATCCCCAATTTTTCCAGTTTTTCTCTTAAAATTTCTGCGTTCTCTTTCATCTTGTTTACATACACAAGCAATCTTGGATACATTTTTGGCCACTCCTTGTAATAGCCTCGAAGCACACCAACAATGATATTATTTACAAGCAAGAAATAACGCTATAATGTGCAAGATAATTATATCAAACGAATTCTTTCTCTCCATACATACCGAGAGTGAGTAACTTGTTGAATTAAAGTTCGCGGACTACTTTTGCACTTTTCGATTCAAAATGAGGGACAATTTATGAAGATATTACGGCTTTGCAGGTTCAATAACTATATCGTCGAAATAAATAGTTGTCGGGACATTATGACCCAATTCAAAACTTATCTGAACTACCTCATCTGCGTCTTCTGGATGGGTATAGGTGAAACTATAAGTTTGCCATTTGGTTGTAAGGTCAACAGTTTTGACAAAGTAATTTGCCCATGGATCGTGGTTTTGAAGTATCTTAACATTTATGGGTCTTGGTGCATCTGCCTTAGCTTTAAAAGAAATCGTATAGGTTTTTCCACGTTTCAGTCCTATCCACTGGTTGAACTGTATATGCCAGGTTGCTGTTCCAGAATTTGCAAGTTTTATGTAGGCGTAACCATCTTTAACACCATACTTTTCAACACGAGCACCACTAATTCCATAGTGTCCTGCTTCCCAGATGAACCATTCGTTTGGTTTGCCTGCTTGATCGTTAACTATAGGTTTATCAAATGCACCGTTTTCGATCTTTTCAAAGGTTACTTTAGGTCCAGTTCTGTTTTTCTTTAAGACTATCTCGTATTCGCAGTCATCCACTTCGTCTTCTATTTTAGCAGGATTCACATCTTTGTAGACTCTTATGTAGTCAATATACATTCTTTGTGGAAACTCTGTTGTTTCATCTGGATAACCTGGCCAGTATCCTCCAACAGCGACATTTAAGATCAGGAAGAATGGATGATCAAAAACCCATTTTAATCCTTTGGCTTCAAGTTCGTCTTTGCTGAGTACATGATACAGTTTTCCATCCACATACCACTCAATCTCGTCTTCGTCCCATTCGATTGTAAAGACATAGAAGGCATCTGAGAAATCCGGAACGTCTTCTGGTAACTTGTAGGGCACACCGATGGAGGCATTGCCGGAATATCCGGGGCCATGAGCTGTTCCGTACACGGTTCTGGTATCATGACCAAGCATTTCCATAATGTCTATCTCGCCACAGGTGGGCCATCCCACCTCGCTTATGTCATCTCCAAGCAACCAAATTGCTGGCCAAATTCCCTTCCCTTTCGGAAGCTTTGCTCTTATTTCGATTCTTCCATGCTTTATCTCAAACTTCTTTTCTGTAGTTAGTCTTGCTGAAGTGTAATTATAAGTACCATACTTATCTGATACTTTCTCTTTTCTTGCCTCGATAATCAGGTATCCATATTCAATGAAGGCATTCTTGTCTGTGTAATATTCAAGCTCTCCATTTCCCCAGCCAGGAATCCCCTTTGCATGACCGTTTCCAACCTCAAAGTTCCAGATATTTGTATCAATGGTTTTCTCATTAAACTCCTGACTCCAAACAAGTTGCCAGTTTTCCACTTTGTCTTCGTCCTCCTCAGTGTAAACTTCATTCTCCTTTGTCTCAATAATTCCCAGATCTTCCATAATCACATCATCCAGCCACACCGTTCCAACTGCCTTTCCAAGCTGGAATTCAAAACGAGCGTTTTTATCTGTGTCTTGATTCATAACGAATTCAAACTCGTAAGTTTTCCATTCTGTGGTTAGATCAAAGGATTTTCCTCCCGATTCGTCGGTGCCGGGATTGTAGGCAAGCCACCCTCTTGCAGCAGTGCCGCCAATTTTTACTCCAATTTTTCTTTCCGTAGAAGCTTTTGCTTTGAAAGAAACTCTGTATTTGTGAAATTTTTCAACCGTTATGGGAGACTGTAAAAGCTGAACAGACCAGCTGTGATTGCCACTGTTTGTAATTTCTACAATAAGAATACCACCTTTTACATACGCTTCACCTGTACCGCCAGAATTTGTGAAGAATACCCAATTATCCTGTGTATTTATGGACCCATCAGGTGCAGGTTGTTCGATGTTTACCCCTGCCGTGAAAATGTCCTGGTCAAAAGCGCTATTTTTGAGAAGGTTCTGAGCAAAGAATAAGGTAGGTAACATAAATAAGACAAAAACAAATCTTCTCATAGCATGCCCTCCTTTTTTACAGTGTGTACCTCCTTTCTTCCTGCAAAGTGAACATACCTTTCAAT
>JAMOOR010000375.1 GCA_027065235.1 Thermotogaceae bacterium
AAGATAGTTGTATACAATCCTGGGGGTGAGAAAATGAGAACGCTTGAAGATATGGGCTGAACAGCTAAAAGAATGCAAGGAAAGAATAAAACATGATTTCAGGGCTGAGATAATAGGCATTTTTGGTTCTTATGCACGTGGAGAGCAAAAGGAAGGAAGCGATGTAGATATACTGGCGAGATTTGAGAAAGGAGCGACTATTTTTGACCTCTCTCGACTGGTAAACTTCCTTGAAGAGAAGTTGGGAACAAAGGTTGATGTTGTATCTAAGTGAGCTATAAGGCAGGAGTTAAAGGAAGAAATATTAAGAGAGGTCGTTATGATATGAAGCGGGATCATAGATTGTTTCTAAGGGATATAATTGACGCCATGGATGCAATAGAAAATTTCGTTGAAAGCTACTATACTATAGAGTATTACAAAAACCTTCCCTCTTATCATAATGATCGCAAGCTTAACTGTGTTTGAAGTTGACTCCACGAAATACTATAGAAATATGTGAGAACAAGACGCTCGATGCTAATAACCTCACAAAATGAACTCAATAAATTTCCTTGCCGCTTCATTTGACTGCTTTACTGCATCTATCGCCCCAAGAAATGACCTTCTTTCTCCTGAAACAAGCGAGAAGTATCTGGCAGCTGCGACCATCACACCTGCGTCCATAAGAGCGTAACCACGAAGAAGGAGCAGAAAGAAAAAGAGAATATTGATCACACGCTGCAGAACATCAGAGTAGTAAAAGTCCACGCTGAACATCTTTTTTTGAAGTCTCATCAATTCCTTTGATCTTTCCCTGAATCTGTCAAGCTCTTGTTGCTGCGCGCAGAAAAGTTTTATATCTTCCTTTCCTTTCAAAACATCATATGTATGACTTTTTAATTTCGCCTCTTTTTCTAAAACTTCAGAATAGACTTTTGAATATGATCTGAAGTTTATCGCCATAAGCATTACAGACAAAAAGAAGTACATACTGATCAGAATTCCGATAACAGGATCCAGTTTAAACGAAA
>JAMOOR010000376.1 GCA_027065235.1 Thermotogaceae bacterium
AATCGATTTGGATGAAAATGATGAAGTTTTAGGCATCGAAATCCTATTACCCGCCAAATCAGAAATATCTAAGAGATTGGCTGAAGCTTTAATCTCCTAAATATTCTCACCCAAACTTTTTACTCAACCCATAAGTTAAATAATCATATCCCCCTTGGAAGGTGTCGTATTATGACCCTCTAAAGCTCGAAAGATTCTTTTTTGGAAATTAATAAAAGATTAAGAAAAGCTGTGGTATTTCACTTGAACTTCAAACCCACAGTTTGCACGATACCAGTTTTGAAATTTTAGGAGTGCATCTTCGCTTGTTTCCCAATTGGGGATTTTAAGAAGTCGTTACAACGATTTCTTGACTTTTATATTCTAATACAGCCACCATGCCGTCAGCTTACAGCTGTTCCAATCGTTCAAAATCTTCTGACTCGCTCTATGCGTATCTGGTTCACCACCCTTCTTTAGAAAGTTAAACCTTTCAGCAATCTTTGTCAGCGTTTCCTCGTTAGCTTTAGGTTCGAAGCCGTAAATTTCTTTAAAATTTGATCCTTCAGCTTTTTCGATTTTTTCGAGGAGAATGAGAGCGGATTCTTCAACATCTCGTGGAAAAAGAATCTTAGCCCAGTCCTTACTTGCGTACTCTCTTGGGATTATTCCGGGTGTATCTGATAGAACTATTTTTCCGCTGATCCTAATCCACTGCTTGCCTTTTGTGTGACCAGGAACTGGAGCAGTTGAAGTTGCAGAGTACTGAGCGAGCATGTTTATTAAACTTGACTTTCCGACATTTGGATAACCTATAAGAACCAACTTTACCTTTCTATCAGTGTCTTTAAAGTAATTCTTCAAGCTTCTCCTCAGAATCCAAAAACCGTAAAACTTCTTGCTTGATACGTGAATAACGTCAACAGCTTTGCTTTCTCTCTTTAAAACCTTCTTGCACCTATCTGCGAACTCTTTTGGAACTAAATCAACCTTGTTTATAATTATCCAAAATGGTTTTTCAAGTTCTTCTATT
>JAMOOR010000377.1 GCA_027065235.1 Thermotogaceae bacterium
TTATCCGAAAAAGTATGAAAACAAAGGCTTTATCGTCTATGAAGTTACTCTTAGAGATGGAATAAAATGGAGTGATAAAAGCCCAATAACAGCTGAAGATGTAGCTTTCACTTTTAATTCTGTTCTCAATCTGGTCAAAAACCACGACCTTGGTGGAAATTGGAAGATAATGGCCGATCCAGACTTTTTGGACCATGTTGAATATTCGGGCAGTAAGATCGTGAGATTTTATTTCAAAAAGGTTGGAATATTAAGGGTAGAATATGGAGTCTTTATGGCTCCGATTCTACAAAAGAAATATTGGGAAAGATATGTGAATGAAGTTATAAATGGAGGAAAAGACATAAAGTATCTTTATTCAATAGATACCATAAAAAATCCAGATCCTGCTTCTGGACCTTTTATCATAAGAAAGTGGGAAAAAGGAGCGTTCATCGAGCTCCAAGCTGTGAAAGATTACTTTGACAAAGGGTATACAGAACTCCATTATGGAAATGGTGCAATAGTACTTAAAGGTCCCAATGGCTATCACTGGAGAAATAAAGAACCGAAGGGAAAGATTACATTAAAAGTGGTTATGGGACCGTATGTTGATGGAGTTATATATAGGGTTTACGCTGATAGAGCCTCCGCTGTTCAAGCGCTTTTAAATAAAGAGATAGATATGATTTTAACGCCTCATGGTATTGGAGAAGGGGATGTTAGGGAAGTAAAGAAAGACCCACATATAGTTGTATTGCGTTCCCCTGGTGCGAATATTAGATACCTTGCGTTCAATTTCAAGAGGTTTCCTGGAAACGTTCAGGCTTTTAGAAGGGCAATAAGTTATATAATGGATATGGATTTCATAAAAAGCAGGATATTGAAAGATCAGATAGTTTTAACAGATACCCTAGTTCCACCAACGAATAAATTTTGGCACAACCCTTATGTGAAACTTGTGGATCATTCGTTAACCCATATTCAAAAATTAAAGAGAGCTTATGAAATACTTAAAGAAGCGGGTTTTAAGTGGGAGATTGAACCAAAATTTTCCAATGATTCCATCTTAAGAAAAGGGAAAGGACTTATCTCGCCCGACGGAAAACCCGTTAAAAAGATCGTACTTCTCGCTCCAACTCAATCTTACGATCCTTTGAGATCAACAATAGCCCTTTACATAGAAAAATGGGCGAATGAGATAGGGGTACCTGTAAAGGCAAATTATATGGACTTCAAGGCGATTTTAGGGAAAGTGTGGGATGACAAAGATTTTGATATGTATATACTTGGTTGGGGAGCGGATATCACGCCCTACCATTTGATTAGCTATTTCAAAAGCGACAGTTACTTCAACCCAACAGGATACGCCAGTAAAGAATACGACAGGTTGTGTGATCAAATAATGAGAGCAGATATAGAAAGTGCAAGGAAAATAGCTTTCAAGATGCAAGAGGTGCTGGCAAGAGATCTTCCATTTATTCCTTTATATACACCTGTTATAACAGAGGTTTACAGAGATTACCTTAAATTCCCATATACCCATACGTTTTCTGGCCTACAATCGGTGTATGGATTGCCGGCTTACGTGAAAAAGGAACCGATGTAATTTAAGTTACTTGGCATTTAACAAAGATGATACGATTTATATAAATCGAAGGTTGAAACATTTAAAATGTTAGAAATATTTGCTTCTTACCCATGGGCATTCACCACCGAAGGTTGTTTGTTTTTCTACAGTTTATATTAATATCGCTGTACAAGGATTTTTAAATTAAAGAATATCTTAGGAATCTCCATCATAGAAATTTGCTTTTTTCCGGTTATATGTAATAAAATCGTAAATACTCCATCAGAAGGAGGTAGATAACATGGAAAAGATATGGATAGAGTTTGTTGATGATGGAAAAGTGGTTGAAATTCCAAAAGGCGCAAATCTCATGGAATATGCTAAAGAATATCAAAAATATCACGAATCTGAGATAGTTGCAGCGAAACTAAACAGTATAATAATAGAGCTTTCAAGACCTCTTGATAGAGATGGAAAGGTTAAGTTTATAGACTTGTCTTCACCTGATGGAATCAGGATATATCAAAGGGGACTTCTCTTCGTTCTTCAGATAGCTATAGAGAAGCTTTATCCGCAATATAGCCTTAAAGTTCTTCACTCCCTCGCCAACTCCCTTTATTGTGAAATGATAGACAAGGATGGGAAAATTCATACGCCAACACAGGAAGAACTGGATAACATAAAAAAGATGATGGAGGAGATTGTTTCTAAAGATCTTCCATTCAACAAGATAGTTCTTTATAAAGATCAGGCAAGAGAGCTTTTCAAAAAGCTGGGATTTATGGAGAAAGTAAAGCTTTTGAACTTCCGAAAAAAGAAAAGCATAAAGGTTTACACCTGTGACGGACATTACAACTATTTTTATGGCTACATGCCTCCAAGTACTGGAAAGATAAAAATATTTGACCTGAAGCTCTATGAGCCGGGTTTCAGGGTACTTCATCCAACCACTAGTTCGCCAAATACCCTCCCAGAATATAAAGAGCTAAGAAAATTTAACGCAGTGTTTCTTGAATATGGAAGATGGTTGTCAATTATGGAAATAGATCATGTTGGGGATCTTAATAGAATAATAGCCAAGGGGGAAAGGGCGGTAGCTGATCTAATACTTCTTGCAGAAGCCTTGCATGAAAAGAGACTTTCTGAGATATCTGCTGAAATAAAAAGAAGAGGTTCTGTTAGATTGATACTGATAGCAGGACCTTCCTCATCTGGAAAAACCACTTTTGCAAAAAGATTGAGCGTCCAACTCAGAGCCAGCGGTTATAGACCTGTAGCGATATCTCTCGATGATTACTTCGTGGACAGGGATAAAACCCCTAGAGACGAGAACGGGAATTACGACTTTGAGGCTCTCGAGGCTATTGATGTGCCCCTTTTCAACGAACATCTCCTAGCTTTATTTGAAGGCAAAGAAGTGGAGATACCAAAGTATGATTTCAAGCATGGAAAGAGGACAAAAGGTAGAAAGTTGAGAATCGGTAAGGATCAAATAATAATTGTTGAGGGAATTCATGGACTTAATCCGAAGTTGACCCCACATGTACCAGACGAATTGAAATTCAAGATATATGTAAGTGCGCTGACTCAAATAAACTTTGACAATATGAATAGAATGTCAACGACAGATACTAGGCTGATCAGAAGGATGGTGAGAGACTATAAGTTTAGGGGACACTCTGCTCTTGACACTCTGAAGATGTGGCCCAACGTTAGAAGGGGAGAAGAGAGGAATATATTCCCATTCCAAGAGGAAGCCGATGCTATGTTCAATTCTGCTCTTATATATGAAATACCTGTGCTTAAAATATTTGCGGAAAGTTTACTTGCTCAAGTTCCAGAGGATGAAGAGGAGTACTCGGAAGCTTTGAGGCTTTTGAAAGTGCTTGATTACTTCCTTCCTATAACAAATCTTGAAGATATTCCAAGAAATTCCATATTGAGGGAATTTATAGGTAGGAGTATATTTAAATATTGATGAAAAGACTGCTACTTCTATTTATTTTGTTGTGTAGCGCCGTTTACTTCCCTATAGTTTTAAGTATAGGAGGAGAAATTGTATATTCTTCCACAAGTGTTTTTATAAGTTACATTGAGGCTAAGAAGATAGTTGATGTTATATCCTTTTTCTTGGAATATCCAGCGCCGAAATTCGTTAAAAATGAGGATTATCACGCCATAATTTTCAACGATAGAATATTGGGATACGATGGAAAGGATTACATACTGCAAGATGGCAATGTAATAAAGGATAAGTTAAGTGTTAAAGAGTTTCTCGATTACTTTTACATACCCTATATTCAATTGAAGGATGTCATTATAATTCCATCATCTTTTATAGAATCGATCGAACCTGCTGGCGTAACTTTGACGGTGAATTATCTTGGTATCCCGAAATTGTATTACAGAGTCAGGGATGGTGTACTAGAAGTCGTAACAATAGGTTACACATTTTACGCTGGAGATATATACAAACCGGGAGAGGTACTTTTTAGGACAAAGGTGGGGAATTTTGAAGTTGGGAAAATATTCGAGGAGAGAGGAAAGGATATAGTCAAATTGATAAAAAAGGGTGAGGAGAAGAAAATAGTTTTGATTCCTTACAATCCAAATAATTTTTCTTTGATAAAGCCCCTTCCCTTTGAGAGTGTAGGTGTAGTCGTTGGCAGAGGAAAAGGCGTAGTTATAGTAAGACCAACGACACCTGATCTTCGGGGGCTAGATAAAGAGTTTCTCAGCATATCTAAGGACATAGGAGAGAAGCTGGCAAAAGCTTTAGGATATAATTTTGAGATCTGTCCTATAAAAGGAATACCACCTGCTTCTAGTTACATCCTTGTTGTTTTGGAGAGTCCCAATGATTATAAAAAGCTACCCGGGCTTCTTAGGAGGTTGAGCGGAATTGAGAAGATCGTTGATTTTACTACTTCTTATGATCAGCTTTTTAATTTTGGCTATTGATATTAAGGTGGTTTACATAGATGAGTTTACAGGAAACCCTGTCGTTAAACCTTATAAAGTTCCTGATGGGAAAAAAGCCGTTGAATATTTATTTGAAAAGCTATCTTCTCCTCCCAAGATGTACAAAACCTTCGTCCCTGAGGATATATTTCGTGCGGCTTACTTTCTGGACGATACTTTAGTGATTGATTTAAAGGGAAAAAATCTAAAGAAGCTGAATTTTCTAGAGGAAAGGATGGTGCTTTACCAAATTTTGATATCGTTGTTTAGAACATTCTCTGTATCTACGGTGTATCTGCTCGTTGATGGGAGAAGTGAAACCACATTATCTAATTTTGTCGATATAAGCTATGCTTTTTCGAGAGAAGATTGGCAGACATGGCCCGTGGAGGTGAATCAGTTTTGATTAAAGATGGAGAAAGAATCCTTTTAATGAGTGAAGATGGAGATGAATTTATAACTGTGGTAAAAGATGGAGAAAAGTTTGTTACCCATCTTGGTGGTGTGGAATTTGAAAAGATAATGAAGCTTGACTTTGGAGATTTTGTGGAAACTTCAAAGGGTGAGAGGCTTTACATCTTAAAGCCTACGATAGTAGAAGAGATCCTTAACCTTAAAAGAAAGACACAGATCGTTTATCCTAAAGATCTTGGTTATATTCTTTTAAAACTTGATGTGAAGCCTGGAGATAGGGTGATAGACGTTGGAATTGGGAGTGGCGTTGTAAGTTTTGCTATGGCAAGAATTGTAGGTGAAAAAGGTAAAGTTTACGCTTATGAGAAGAGGGAAGATTTTATAGAAAGAGCTAAAGAGAATCTTAGAAATTGGGGAGTTATTGATCTTGTTGAAATAAAGCACAAAGATCTCTCAGAAGGGGTTGATGAGAAAGAAATAGACGCCTTTTTCTTGGACGTTCCGAAACCATGGCTTTATATAGATAAGGTATGGGAAGCACTCAAAGGTGGAGGACGATTTGCCGCTGTTGTTCCAACAACAAACCAGGTTCAAGAAGTGCTAAACGCACTAAAGGATTCTCATTTTAAAAAGATTGAAGTTGTGGAAAACTTGTTTAGATTTTACAAGCCAGTTCCTCAAAGACTCAGGCCTTACGATAGAATGGTGGCCCATACCGCTTATATGATATTTGCAGTCAAGGTGTACCAATAGGAAAAGTCTTGTTGTAAAGATCATCTTAATTGGATTTGAATCAACAGAGATTGAAGAGATAAAAGTTCTTCGGTCT
>JAMOOR010000378.1 GCA_027065235.1 Thermotogaceae bacterium
GTGGCCCAAATGCTGTAAGAACATTAGAGGCAGCAGGTATCAAAATAATTACAGGTTATAACGGAACTGTTAGACAGGCCATAGAAGACTTTAAGATGGGAAGATTAAAACCCACTTCTGGCCCAACTGTACAAGAACACTTTGGGATAAGAGAAGTCTCAGCTAAGGGATCTGAATTAGAAGAACTAAAAGAACAAGCAGCTCTTTTAAAAAGGCAACTTGAGATGATAGAAAGAAGAATCTCTCAGTTAGAAAAAGGCGGAACTTCAGTGCAGCCTCAAAAAAGATCTGGGTTAATGAAGATAGCTGTTCCTATAGACAGAGGACTGATCTCACAACACTTTGGACATGCTGAACTCTTCCTTATAGCAGAGATAGAAGATGGCGAGATAAAGAGAACAGAGACAAAAACACCTCCTCCTCATGAGCCAGGTGTTATCCCTAAGTGGATGAATGAATTAGGAGTAAATGTAATTATTACAGGAGGAATGGGAAGAAGAGCTTTGGCATTGTTTGATGAATATGGTATAAAGGCAGTTGTTGGTGCTCCTCAGATAGACCCGATCGAGGCAATAAAGGAATATCTGAGAGGGACACTAAGAACAGGAGAAAATGTATGTAGTCATTAAAAAGGAGGAAAAAGATGTCACCACAAGGACAAGGAAAAGGTCAAGGCAGAGGACAAGGTAGAGGATTCGGTAAAGGAGGTGGAATGGGAAGAGGACCAGGTGGAAACTGTGTATGCCCTAATTGTGGAGAAAAAGTTCCCCATGAAAGAGGGATACCCTGTACTCAAGTAAAATGTCCAAAGTGCGGAACTCCCATGATCAGAGAATAAGAGGAGGTTCTTGTAGTATGGAGGGTAAGTTTGAGGAATTTGCAGAACAGCTTCAAGATGAAATATTTGAGCAGGCAAAGAAGCTTTATGGAGAAAAGGGATTTGAACGCTGGATGAAAATGAAATACATGGGGGTTATAGAAAACCCTGATGGACATGCAAAAGTTA
>JAMOOR010000379.1 GCA_027065235.1 Thermotogaceae bacterium
CCAATCGCTGATACAAAATCCCGACGGCATGAATTCACATTCAACTCCGAAGCGTTCTTCCAAAACTGGGGTGTTGTCATATCCAAGAAAACCATATCCAGCATATTTGATCTGGAAGGCAAGACGATAGGAATTGGTATAGATGATGTATATGGCCATTTTTTTAAAGAAATGCTTAAAAACTTTTCTGTAAATGCTGAAATTAAGGAAGCATACAACTCTTTCGAAGAAATTGCTAAGGATGTAGCAAGTGGAAAAATAGACGCTGGTGTTATTAGCAGAATAAGCGCTTTTGTGTTCGTCAACAAGTATAAATATCGTATTTCTTCCATCGTGTTTAGACCGGCTAATTTAAAATTAGCATTCCCTAAAGATTCTGCACTAGCTAAAGAGGTTATCCCGGTTATCGACAAATATTTAAAAGAATGGAAAGCAGATCCAAGCTCGATATATTGGAAAAGCGTTAACAGTTATTTGGGTGCTCCTAAAGGAATACCAAAAAATGTTTTGATAGTAATAACAATACTTACTATATTTGTAGTAGGTTTTGTGTTTGTAATATTCATACAATACATGTTCTCAAAGAAATTGAAAGAGGAATTAGAAAAAGCAACATCAGAGCTAAAAAAGAGAAACGAACAGCTTGAAGAACTTAACAAAGAACTTGAAATAGCTCTGAAAAAATCCGAAGAATCCATGAACAAATCTCTCGAAATAATGAAACATGTCTCTCAAATAACAAATCTTGAGGTTAGTGAAGAAGAATTCATGCAAAAACTTCTTGAAATAGCTCTTGAGTATTTAGAACCTGCAAAGTATGGTTCCATATTTATATTGGATGAAAAAGGTCGTATGAAAATGATAGCATCAGTTGGGCACAATAAAGAACTTTTCAACCGTCATGAATTCAAAGAGCCTTTTGCGTTTTATTACGATAAACCAATAATAGTTAAAGAAATCTTAGATGTTGATAAAAGAATAATGGACCCAGAAGATTACAAAGTAATCGCAAAAATATCAAAACCTATAAAAGAAAGTTTGGCTGTACCTATAGCTGTTGAAAACAATAGGATAGGAACGTTAACAGTTGATATTCCTCCTTCGGAAGAGGGACACTTCACTGATAATCACATTAAGGTAGCTGAAGCTTTTTCAAGAATAGCTGCCACTTTTATAACATTTAGAAATCATATAAAGATCAAGGAAACATTCCATAAAAACATCATTCTTGCACTCGTGAAAGCACTTGACTTTTACAGTCCATACACAAAAGGTCATTCAGAGAGAGTAGCAAATCTTTCAGCAAAGATAGCGGAAGAGATGGGACTTTCTAAAGATGAAGTAAGAAGAGTTTATTGGGCGGGTATAATCCATGATGTGGGAAAGATATTTGTTCCTCAGGATATAATCAATAAACCTGAAAGGTTGACGGAAAAAGAATATGAGCTTATAAAGTTACATGCAATAAAAAGTACAGAAATAATCGAAGAAATAGAAGGCCTTGAAGAGATTGCCAAGATAGTTCGTCATCATCACGAGAGGTGTGACGGGACAGGTTATCCCGACGGGTTAAAGTGTCACGAAATACCGCTTGAAGCAAAAATAATTGCTGTAGCCGATGCTTTCGACGCTATGACAAGTAAAAGACCTTATAGAAAGGCGTTGACGCCGGAAGAAGCTCTTAATGAAATAATCAAAAACTCTGGCACGCAATTTGATCCGCAGGTTGTACAAGCTTTTGTTAGAGTCTTTCATAAGTTGTACGAAGAAGAAACCCCATAATTCAAAGCTCAAAAAACTCTCCATCTGAAAACTCTATTGCAACAGGATAATTTTGAAGGATATCTTCCTTCTCATAGTAGCAAAAATCTTGCGAGCCCTTTGTGTACAGTTTTATCGCATCCTGTCTAGAAAATCCCATCATCATCGCTTTTTCTATGACATACCTTGGATCGTGGGGAGACACGGGAGCATCCGTGGAAAAGCTTATATCATACCCCTTTCTGTAAAGCTCAAGGAAAGGATAAACCATTGAATCCGTGTCGATAATATCCAAAAGGCCTGATTCTTTGTCTTCTATATAAAAGTGTGGCTGGATGGAAAAGTGGGTTTTCTTAAGCTTTGGCAAAACTTCTTTTGGAACAAGTTGTGCATGGATAACTCTGTTTCCAGGATACCTTTCAAAGTAATCCGCCATAATCTCCATGGCTCTGTCTCCTATGATATGAACGCAAACTTCTACTCCATTTTCCTTTCCAAATTCAAAAATTTTTTCAATCTCGTTTTCCTTTAGCAAAAACATTCCTTTCTTTCCTGTATCCTTATACGGTTTTTTCACATAAGCTGTTCTTGCACCTATCGAGCCATCGGCAAAAAGCTTTATAGCACCCACTGTAACCCTATCTGATATTTTTTCAAACATCTCTTTTTTTGGATCCTTAACGGCAAGCTTTTCATATATCCTTATCTTCGCATCTTTTAAAACACTTACTAGCTCATCGTAGGTTATCCCATGAAGGTCGTCGGTGTGAATATAGCTAACGCCCACCTTGAGCATCTCTTTCTCCGCTACCTTCAAAGCTTTTTTGTAAAAACTCAAGTCAAAGACTTCATAAAGCTTTTCCATGTCACTTTCGTAAATAATGTTGTCTTTTAACTTGAGTTTTTTCTTTGTATGATCGTTAACTATAGCGATATGGCCGCACTTTCTTATAAGAACCACCGGGTAGCTATATGAATTTATCAAATCAAGTGGCGGCATATCTTCCCATCCTCGAGCGAATAAAAGCTCTTTTTCCTTTTCTAAAAGTTCTTTTAAATCTTCCTTTTCAAGATCATGGGTTAGAAGTTTTATCCCCAGTGATATCAGGTGCATGTGGGTGTCAACAAAGCATGGAAATTTATGTAATTTCTTTTCTTTATCGAACATATCGTCACGCCCCTTTTTCTTTTTGATGAATTTATTTTACAATAGTGATTGAGAGGAGGGATAAAGTGAAGATCGTAATAGAAAAGGTGTTAAAAGATAAAGAAGGGGCAGCTGCGATAGCAAAAGAAAGTCCTTTTTACCCTGATGGAAAAGGTGGACAACTCGGAGATAGGGGCAAGATAGGCAATGCAAATGTAAAAAAGGTTATCCAGAAAAAAGACGGAATATATCATATATTAGATAAAGAAATTGAACCCGGAGAGTATGAAGTGTGGATAGATGAAAATAGAAGACAGGATATTGCTATCCAGCATACCGCCCAGCATATACTCTCTGCAGCTTTCATGGAAGTTGCAGACATTGAAACGGTTTCCTTTCACATGGGAGAGGAATTATCAACGATAGATCTTGGCGCTGCTCCAATTCTGAAGGAAGTTATGGACGAAGCTGAAGACCTTGCCAACAAGATAGTTCTTGAAAACAGACAGGTTAAGGAACATATCGTTAAAAGGGAAGAAGTTCAAAAATTTCCTTTAAGAAAGCCTATTTCTGAGAAGGTTAAGGGAGATGTAAGAATAATAGAAGTAGAAGGCTTTGATTTCAGCGCTTGTGGTGGTTTTCATGTGAAAGGCACAGGAGAGATAGGTATTATAAAGATAATCGATTACGAGAAGGTTAAAGGTTCCCTTATGAGGATATATTATGTAGCTGGAATGAGGGCTTTAAGAGAGTACAGAAAAAGGGTTGATATATTGAAAAGTCTAACATCAAAGCTTACAGCATCGGTCGATGAAATAGAAAAGAGGATAGAGAACATATTGGAAGACGCTAAAAGGAAAAGCTCTATATTGGATAAAATCTCAGAGGAATATGCAAAAGTTCTTTCATCTGAGCTTTTAAAGAGTGCTGACAAGATAGGAGAGCTTTCCATCATTTTTTATGAAGGGTTTGAAAGTGTAGGGAAATATCTATTTAAATTCTTAGGGGATAAAGAAAACCTACTTATCTTTGTAAAAGTTGATGGTGGATACGAAGTTGGATCAAATTCGCTGAACATAGGAGAACTAATAAAGAAAATGAATCAAAAGATAGGTTCAAGAGGTGGCGGTGGAAAAAATAGGGGAAGGTTAATGACTAATTTTGGCAAATATAAAATTTTAGAAATTTTAAAAGAAGTCTTGCCTTGAATATCAGCATAAAATTACGTTATTTATTTCCCAATATAGCACTCAGAACGGGTGACATACTCTTATGCAATAAACTTCCA
This sequence comes from Thermotogaceae bacterium, assembly GCA_027065235.1. GTDB lineage: Bacteria > Thermotogota > Thermotogae > Thermotogales > Thermotogaceae > JAGHBG01. Next base: position 4,197 of record JAMOOR010000379.1, read on the forward strand.
AAATTTTTGACTTTTGTTATTTTGAAAGCTTTTTTATTTTACTCTTAGCAAGTGGTGAAAGATTATTATAAAACTCCCCGCAGGTGCGGGGAGTAAAGTATGTTATATGATGATTTTTACAATTCTTTAAAAACTTTCTCTATTCTCTCCATTGCCCAATCTATTTCTTCTTTCTTTATAACAAGCGGCGGGGCGAATCTTAGAACGTAGTCGTGAGCGTAGTAGGCAAGCACACCGTAATCTTTCATTTTAAGGCAGATCTCTTTTGCAGGAACTGTTGTCTGAACACCTATCATGAGTCCTTTTCCTCTTACCTCTTTTATAACGGGTGAATCTATCTTCCTTAGCTGATCCATGAAGTATTTTCCCATCTCAAGAGCGTTTTGTGGAAGATTTTCTTCGATTAACACATCGATGGCTGCTATCGCAACCGCTGCTCCGAGGGGATTACCACCGAAGGTTGACCCATGATCACCAGGATTTATCACTTCCATTATTTCGTTATTGGTGAGAACAGCGGATACAGGGTACACTCCTCCACCAAGAGCTTTACCAAGTATGAGCATATCAGGCCTCGCATCTTCCCATTCAAAGGCGAACATCTTACCGGTCCTTCCAAGGCCTGTCTGTATTTCGTCGAATATCAGAAGGATGTTCTTCTCTTTTGTGAGTTGTCGCAACTCTTTCAAGTAACCTTCCGGTGGTACTATTATTCCCCCTTCGCCTTGAATTGGTTCAGCAAGAACGGCTATTGTTTTATCTGTTATAGCTTCCTCTACAGCTTTTATCTCTCCATATTTGACAACCTTGAATCCGGGAGTATAGGGGCCAAAGCCGTCTCTGTACTGCTCTGTTGTGGAGAAGGTGATAATCGTTATAGTTCTTCCATGAAAGTTGTTTTCCA
>JAMOOR010000380.1 GCA_027065235.1 Thermotogaceae bacterium
CCCAAAGGGAGATATTCTATCACGATGCGCTGGATCTTTACGATCCCGCACAGCACCACGGATATATAATCTCACCATTTTCAAACGCAGAAAGCGCCGCGGCCAAGATCGCCGACAGGATAGAGGCGCTCGATAGCCTCAAAGTGAAAAGGCTGACGATTCTCACCGTATCCAACGCCTTCGAATTCGACTTCGATGCATTGCATATCCAGGCCATCCCTTTTTATGAATGGCTGGTGGAAGATGCGATACAATAAAACCATAAAAAACCGAAATGGAAAACCGAAATGAGTCCATCTATATTCGACGAAGATATCTGCGGGATCGACGAAGCCGGTCGCGGTCCGCTCGCAGGACCGCTGGTGATGGCCGGTGTCGTACTGAAGCGTCCGATAGAGGGGCTTAAAGACTCCAAAACGATCGGCGCCAAGCGGCGCGAAGCCCTCTATGAAGCCATTACCGAAGAGGCACGATGGCATATCGCGACATTCGATCCCATATCCATCGACAAAAACGGCATCAGCGCCTGCCTGATAGCCGGCCTGAAAGAGATCATGGCGCATCTTGAGGCCCCCTCCTATCTATTCGATGGCAATACTACATTCGGAATCGCCAACCTATCGTGCCGCATCAAGGCCGACATGAGCGTACCGCAGGTAAGCGCCGCCAGCATTCTGGCGAAAGTTACAAGAGACCGGATAATGGAAGAGATGGACAAAACATATCCGCTCTATGGATTTGCCAAACATAAAGGGTATGGCACCAAAGCGCACGTAGAAGCGATAGCGAAATACGGCCTCTGCCCCATTCACAGAAAAAGCTTCAAAATCAAAGCACTGATGCAGCCCTCTTTGGATATAAAATAATGCCCAAAAATATGGACGGCAGATTTTGCTTCCATCTTTCAGTTTAGAGTGGAACAAGGGATATGAGGCAGGAGAAAATTTATAGGCAAAAACAAAAAAGTTATAAAATTCAAGATCAATAAACTGCTCCCATTTATCAAAATAAATTTTTGATGTATTGAATATTGTCGAAAATATTATAGGCATCCGACATATTCATGAGCTGCCAATATCCTATATATGGAAAAAATAAGATTGATTGCTTCCCGCTGTCAAGATATGACTTCTTGGTTCTTTACTATCACTTTCAGGTGTTTGTCCATATTGTCCATTTTTTCCAACATCTCTTTTTTAGAATCAAATTTCAAAATCAGTATCCCCAATGTTGCATTCGAGCCATTAAATTTTCCGATCTTTTCTCCTTTGGGAACATATATATGTTTTTCGACAATGTTGTTTTCTATCTCCGTATCGATCAAAATGTTCTCGAGGATACCGCTTTGGCAACTATGTAATGCATAATATGCAAAAAAGCCCTTTTCTTTAGCCATTTTCAAACTGGAGCAATCCAGGCCCAAGGCAGCATCTACCGTATATTTGATCAAATCGGCTCCTGTGGCATATTGAATAAGCTCTGGAATTAGGTTTCCACCATTGCGTGCACCAACTTCAAGAATTACAAGATGCCCATGTTGGTCATGCATGAATTCCACGTTAAATGCCCCTGTAGTAATTCGTAATAGATCGAATACACGTTGTAATTCATTTTGAACGGCAGTCAGTTCCGTTTTGGAGTAAACCGATGGCAAGCTGCCTCCCACTGGAGCCATGGGATTGCATTTTTCATCAAAGTGGGTATTGGTAAAGCATCGGAATACTACTTTCCCATCCACCACAAAACAGTCTCCTCCTATTTGATAAGATTTGCGTCGAATATATTTTTCTATAATTACTTTTTTTTCTCTTGAATACCCCAATGCTTTTGAAAAGGCCATAGATAGTTTTTTTGGATCGTTAATTACTTGCACGCCTTTACTTCCGGAGCTATCTGTCGGCTTTACGACAACAGGAAAACCAATTTTATACACAAAATTCTCCGCTTTTTCCAATGACGATGTGCAGAAAGAAGCGGGAACGTAAAAATCATTCTTTTCTAAAAAATCCCTGAATAAATTTTTCTTGGAGAGTATTTCAACCGATTCATAAGGGTTGGATGGAAGGCCCAGCTTGTTGGCGACATAGGCCTGTGTAGGGGCAGCAGGATCGGAGGCATAGGCGACGATTCCGTCGATCTTGAGTTTTTTAGCCAGCTTCAGCACCGCTTCTTTATCGGTAGTGCTGACATTGTAATATTCATCGGCGTATCGGTGCCCTGGATTGTCAGGAAGGTAGTCGCATGTAACGACATAATGCCCTTGCTCTTTGGCATATTTGATGGGCTGAATCTGAAATTTCGAACCGCCAAGAAATAGAATTCTTTTCTGTTTTTGTATCATAGTATTTTACCTACCGCTTCTTTGATGATAGCTTGACTCACCAAAGGTTCCACCCCAAAATGCATTGAAATTACATGAATACATTTCGCGATATCTTTGGAGCCGATCATGGGTTTTCGCTTTTTAACAAATGGTGCCGTATCGACAAAGACGGGAATATCTCTTTCTTCCTTGTTCGCACACCATTCAACTGTTTCAATTATACCTATTTCAAAGTAAACAACGGTAAAAGTAACAAAGTAAAAGGGGGTCAGTTGCCAACCCGGTTGCCGTGTTCCTTTCGCCAACCAATGCAAAATTCAAGCCCCCGAGTAAAGGGGGGTCAGGGCTTGAATTTTGCATTTTTGACAACCCTGGATACCGAAGAGACCGAAAGTTCCAACACCCTGGCGATCTCACTTTGGCTAAAACCGTACCGGTAGGCTCGTATAATCTTTTCGTTTCGCCCACTCTTGGTTTTGATATCTTTGAAAAACCCTTCCAGATCCATGGCCGGTCGCAAAGAGGCTTTAGAGCGTTTCAAGCGGTTGGAGTTCCTTTTGATGGCTTCAAGTCTCTCTTCCTCCTCATCGCTCAGCGCCATATCGACACTCTCGAGCAGCATGGCGGTATCATACCATCGAAGCAAAAAACTCTCATGCACACAAGGTGGCAATATGCCCATTTTGATGGCGTGCAGCATCGTCCATGGGTATTCACCTGGAGCCTGCGCCAAGTTGGCCTTGAGCGGATTGGCTTCGAAATATTTAAAAAGTGTGAAGAGATAGTTTTCGTCCAGTATACACCATGACTTGTAGCGATCCTGCCAAAGATGGCCCACCCGGTCATATTTTTTATTGAAATACTGGGCATAAAGAGAGTTGATCTGACGCATGCCGGATGAAAGATTCTCTTTTTTATTTTCGATCAGAAGGTGATAGTGGTTGTCCATCAAGACATAAGAGTGTACGATGAAATCGTAATGTGCACTCACCTCGCAAAGGAGTTTCAAAAACTTCTCTTTGTCTTCATCCTCTTCATAGACAAACCGCCGCTCCACACCACGGTTGTAGATATGGTGAAAGCCGGGGGTTTCGATGCGGATTCGGCGCGCCATCCTTTTTCCTTTTCTTTATGGAGATTTTAACTATATCTTAGTGCGATGAAATGCAAAATTCAAGCCCTGACCCCTTTTGTCCTTGTCATAATTATAACGAAAAACGGATGCATAGATATTTTCAAGATGGACTGCATCGTTTCATACCGTTTTGCAAGAGAAGCTGGTCGCGATCGACGGCAAGACCATCAAAGGTAGCAGAACAGACGACGAGTATCGTAAAATCGCCCGCCTTGTATCGCTTTTTCTATCAAGTACATTGTTAAAAATTCCGTTTAAAATTTAAAAAATCATTTTGCATTATCTAATTAACCAAGATGAAGTTTCATTTTCAGACCCTTTTATATAGGAATATAATCATTATATTTCCATACATATTTGGGAATGCACTCCTTATTATAAGATTTATTATGTTATTATTGAACTATCTAAAATAAAAAAGGCCAAATTATGAATCTACTAGAAACATTTAAAGAGTATTCTTCACTGTTTTTAGCTAAAAAAACACCTACTTTTAAAAGAGATTTACTAAAGCAAATAAAATTTAAAAATAGAATCATAGGCATTATTGGAGCAAAAGGGGTTGGCAAAACAACACTGTTGCTACAACATATGAAAGAGTTAAATTTATCAAGTGATGAGATGCTTTATATTAGCGTGGATCATCCACTTATGAGCTCTACCACTATACTTGATATCGCCAAAGAGTTTGCCTCTTATGGAGGGAAGCTATTAATTTTAGATGAGATACATGCGCAAGATAATTTTGCTCAAGATTTAAAGACTATTTGGGATTTTTTAGAGATAAAAGTTATATTTTCAGGCTCATCCGCTTTGCACCTTGATAATGCTGATTTAAGCAGAAGGGTTTTGAGATATACACTTCCTACATTGTCTTTTAGAGAATTTATACAGATGCAAACCAATATAGAGTTTCCAATACTCGGTTTAGAAGATATATTGACTAATCACACAGAATATTCACAAAATATTTTGAATAAAATTAAACCTCTCAAATACTTCAAAGAGTATTTTGAATATGGTTACTATCCATTTTATTTAGAAGATGATGAATCATCAAAAATGAAGCTACTTGAAGCTATAAATAAAACCATAGAGATAGATTTGCTTAAAATTTACAACATAGATAGTAAAAAACTAAGAAATATAAAAAAGATACTTACTATGCTTTGTAGTAGTGTACCATATAAACCAAATATCACTACATTGGCTTCAAGTGTTGAAGTTGATCCTAAAACACTCTATATCTACTTGGACGCTTTACAAAAAGGTAAAATTATAAGAATGATAGCACCAAATGCCAGAGGGGAAGCTATCATAAAAAAACCTGAAAAAATCTATCTCGATAATCCAAATATGTTTAAAGTATTGTGCAATCAAGCAGATATTGGTACACTACGAGAGAGTTTTATAAGTGGGGCTTTGCAAAATAGTGCCTATAGTATCACTGCATCTAAACAAGGTGATTTTATAGTAGATAAAAAATATACTATTGAAGTTGGTGGTAAGAATAAAACATTCAAACAGATAAAAGACTTGGAAAACAGCTATGTTGCAGCAGATGATATCGAGATAGGCAATGGTGCTAAAATACCTCTCTATTTATTTGGATTTTTGTATTAAACGAACCCCAAAATACCTACTTTCTAAATCGTTTGATGCCTTTTTCCCTGTGGAGTTTTGGAGGTTTTGGCTACATCTTGGTGGCAATGAAATGCAAAATTCAAGGCCTGACCCCATTGACTTTGTAATGCCAGTCTCCGGTAGCCATATGTGGGAAACTCTTCCATCTTCGCTTTAACTTTCGCCACTTTGTCGGAATCTAGCTTTTTCTCTCGATTAACGGATTTGTAATAAAAAGTCCGCCTCGGTACGCCGAGCCAGCGACATAGTTTCGTGATGCTGACGCTCTGCCCATCGGCAGCCATCTCGCTCTGTACCCACATCACTTCTTCTTTTCCCCGAGTCAAAAGCGTCGTACTTTTTTCTCGAAGAGAGTTATCGCTACGCGACCGCTTCGCTTAACAAGAGCGCCAGATTCTCCAGTGTCAATTCTCCGATAACCGCCTTCATCTCCTTGATCTTCTCTTCGTACTGGGCCGCGATATCTTTGGGACGGGCCCGCAGTTAGTTCTCCATACCTTTGCGGGCATCCTCCATCCACTCTTCAATTTGCGCCGGTGTCAAATCGTATTTACGTGACACCTCTGCCACTGTAGTTTTACCCTGGAATATATCCATCACCAGTTCCGCCTTC
>JAMOOR010000381.1 GCA_027065235.1 Thermotogaceae bacterium
TCTTAAAAAATTCGGTAAACGTCCGGTAGATTACATGGAAGAACTCGGCTGGCTTAACCCAAGGGTTTGGTTCGCACACCTTGTCCACTTATCCGATGAAGATATCGAAAAACTTGCAAAAAACGATGTGGGAATGGCCCACTGTCCAGCTTCCAATATGAGACTTGGCTCTGGTATAGCGAGAGTCAAGGACATGAAAGATAAACTTAGAATAGGAATAGCGGTTGATGGTAGCGCCAGCAATGATACTAATAACTTCCTGCAAGAAATAAGACTGGCATTCCTCCTTCAAAGGGTAAAATACGGTGCAGATGCAATAACGGCAAGGGAAGTTCTTAAGATGGCTACAATGGGTGGGGCAAAGGTGCTAAGGATGGATGATTATATCGGATCAATCGAGCCTGGAAAAGCTGCGGATTTTATAGGAATAAAGCTTGACAAAATAGAACTTGCCGGATGTCTTGACGATCCTGTAGCATCAATAGTCTTCTGTGATCCTAAAAGGGTGGACATGGTTGTCATCAACGGAAAAACAAGAGTATGGAACGGCGAGATAATCGGAGAAGATCTACAAAAAATCATCGACTGGCAAAACAGAAAGTCAAAAGAACTCTTGGAAAAAGAAAGGTAAAATAAAGGGGGATTTTCCCCCTTATTTTTGTCCTCGATAGCAACATTTTCTATTGGAGAGAATTTACCAATTTACTTCATAGTATATACGGTTATCAAATCACTATGCTGAGTTTAAGTATGCTATTAACATAACACTTCTTGTCTTACGAGGCTTTTATCAAATCTGCAAAAATAGTAGAACGGGTAAACTCAATGCAACAATAGATAAAACTAAGGTGTCCGGAATTCTCCATTTATTTCTCTTATAATTGGTTCTTTTTATGCCAGGTCTGTACCTTCTTGCTTCCATCGCAAGGGAGAGCTCTTCCGCTTTTCTAATGGCAGAAACCATTAGAGGAACAATGATCGCTGTAAGAGCCTTTATTCTTTGGAAAAGTTTTCCGGAGTCTATAGGTGCACCCCTTGCTATTTGAGCTTTTGTTATCCTTTGCGCTTCTTCAATCATTATAGGAGCAAACCTTATAGCAATCATCATTATCATAGAAAATTCTTGAGCGTATCTTCTGGAAAATCCGAATATTCTAAGCAAAAATTCCATAGATCTTGCTATCTGGGTGGGGGATGTTGTGAATGTAAAAACCTCAGCTGCTAAAAGGATCAAAGAGAGCCTAAGAAATATAAATATAGCTCCATCTATTCCTTCATAGAAAAGCTGAACCGCTGCTGCAAAAATTAGTAAAAATAGAATGCTTTTAAGACCTTTCAAGTATGTGGAGATTCTTATTTTAGAGGCTAATATTCCATAAAATATGATCAAAAAGGGAAGAATGTAATATATATTGCTTCTTACGAGGATGATCTCTGTACTTATTAGAAGCAAACATAAAAGTTTGCACCTTGGATCAAGGTTGTGAATTGATGAATCCTTTGGTATGTATTTTCCAACAACTGGTCTCATTTCTTGCGTTTTTCCTTCCCTTCAGATAGCTCTTTGTAATGCCTCAACATATCAATCACAACTCTGTTAACCGTGTCTTTCGGGTAATTTCCTTTCTTCGTGAGCTTTCCTGCCTTTTTCTCCATCACTATTTCTATCGCTTCATCTACATTCCTAACTGTATATATATGGAATTTTCCTTCTTTTACCGCTTGAAGAACCTCGGGTTTTAATACAAGATTTTTGAGATTGGATTCAGGAATTATAACTCCCTGAGTTCCTGTCAAACCATGAAGTTTGCACGCTCTAAAGAACCCTTCCACCTTTTCTGTAACCCCGCCAACTGGTTGAACCTCTCCAAACTGATTTATCGAGCCTGTTACGGCTATATCTTGTCTTATTGGGATGCCAGTTATCGCCGATATAATCGCCAAAGTCTCTGCCAAAGAAGCGCTGTCTCCTTCTATAGAGGAATAGACCTGCTCGAAACTTATGGAGATACCGATAGTTGGGGCAAAACTTTTCGCATACCTTGACATGAAGAAACTCTCAAGGGTGAAAACCGCCTTTGAATGGATTTTCCCGGAAAGATCCGCTTCTCTTTGTATGTCGAATATTCCGTTTTTTCCCATAAAAACATTTGCCGTTATCTTTGCCGGTATACCAAAGGAGTGGTCTCCTATATCTATAACCGTAAGTCCGTTGATCTGTCCGACTTTTTTTCCATCAGTCTCTATCATTAGATCGTAATTTTTTATCATTTCATCAAGTTTTTCCTGATAAAGTCTGACCCTTTTCTCCATTTGATCATACGCTTTGTAAACTTGGCTCTCTCCAATAACCTTTCTTGCAAATTCAGATGCTTCGTTTAAAAGATCCTCGATCTTTCCAAACTTCGCGGAAAGCTTTTCCCTACTTCCCGAAAGCCTATTTGAGTACCATAGGAAGGCCTTTATGCCACTTTTGTTTATCTTTGGAGCATTTACATTTTGTCTTGCGTGTTCGAGAAAGCTTACAAAAGCCTTGGCTGTTTCTTTGTTGTAGTCCATAGTCACATCAAATTCCGCTTTTACTTTGAAAAGCTTTCTAAAGTCTTCATCAAGTTCATAGAGGAGTTCGTAAATATATGGCGTTCCCACAAGGATAACCTTAACATCAACAGGAACTGGTTCTGGCTGGATAGTGATCATGTTAGATAGGCCTATTGCACTTTCCAAATTTTCTATCTTAACTTGGCCACTCTGAAGGATCCTCTTTAGACCGTCCCAAGCATACGGATTATGGAGAAGCCTTTCTGCGTCTATTATTAAGTATCCTCCATTTGCTCTGTGAATTGCCCCACCTTTTATCATGGTGAAGTCGGTTATCAATATACCCATTCTCGATGTGTATTCAACCTTTCCAAATAAGTTGGAAAATGTTGGATTCTGCTCGTAAACTACTGGGGCTCCGCTGGTCTCCGAATTGTCGACTATAAGGTTTATGCTGTACTTTACCTTGTAAAGCTCGATATTTTCATCTTTTGCGCTTCTTAAGTCATCTATATTTTCAAGAACATCTTCTTTAATTTTCTCAATATGTTTTATAACATCGTCGCATTCTTTATAACGATTTTTAAGGTCTTCAAATATACCTCCTATGGCAAAAAGTGCTATGTCCTTGTTCAATTTATCGAGCTTTTCTTTCATTTCTTCATCTAACTTTCTTGACTTGTAAAGCGTTCCCTCTACAAGATGTTTAATCTTTATGGTGTTTTCCTCTATCTCTTTTCTCTTTTCAACAGGAAGGACTTCATAGAGTTCTGGAGTAACTGGTTTTCCATCTATGACAGGAACCGTCAAAATACCCGTTGGGGTTATTTGAACAGAAAATCCTAATGATTTTCCCTGATCTTTAAGCCTTTCCCAAAGTTCATTTTTAAGCCTTGTGTATTTATCTTCTATCTCCGCTTTCCTTTTGGAATATTCATCGCTATCAAACGCTTGCTTTAAAGCTTCATGAAGCTTTCCAACAAGATCTTGCATGTCTTTCCTCAATTTCTTTCCCATACCCGCCGGCATCATAAGGGCCTTGGGAGAAGATGGGTCATCAAAGTTATAAACATAAGCTAAATCCTTAGGCTTTTTCAATGATTTTGCATATTCCTTGAGATATCTTTCAACAAAGGTCCTTCTTCCCGTTCCAGTGGGGCCTGACACAAAGATGTTATATCCCTTAAACTTGCTCTTCACGCCAAGTTCAAGAGCTTCTCTTGCCCTCTCTTGGCCAACAAAATCATCCAAAGGTTCAATATCTTGAGTACTTTTAACGAAAGGAAGTAAACCGTAATTTGGAAGAAGATCTCTATACTTAACTTTCTTCATTCTTGACCCTCCTATCATTAATTTTCAGGATCGCAATATATATTGAATGATAGCATGATATTCCATATTAGAAAAATCAATACTGATCATAGTGTGTAGATGGATATGAAGATATTACCTTGAAATTTTTTCTTTGTGATAAAGTCTAAATAATAAATGAAGTCTTTACTTAGTCAATGGGAGGTGATCAGATGGAAAGATTTAGAACGTTTTTCATCCTAGCAATATTGGCACTTTCTGTAATGACCTATGCCAACAGCAATATAACAGTTGTAACAGTAGAAGGCTACGGAATGAATAAACAACAAGCTTTAGATGATGCGTACAGAGTTGCGTTGGAACAAGTTATGGGAGCTTGGATAAAGGCAAAAACAAAGGTCAAAGACATGACTCCTATAGAAGACCTTGTTTTGAGTAGAGTCGCCGGGTATGTAAAGTTGAAAAAGATCATCAGCTATGAATATGATGAGGATATGGAATCCTATAAGGTTGTTGCAGAAGTTGAAGTTATTGAAGGAAATATAAAAGAGGAGCTAAGTGATCTTTTAGCTGAAGCGGGAAGCCCGTCCGTTGGACTCATGATTAAGGAAGAATTTTCCCCGAAAGAAGGAAAATGTGGTTACGATCTTAACCCGATGTTTCTCGCAAGTGCAGGAATGAACGAAATGCTAAGCGAAGAAGGTATACCTGTTCAGGATATAAGCTCTCTTTCCGAATATAACGAGACTTTAAAAATGAGCGGAGTTTCTGATAAGGATTTAATAAAGGTCTCCCAAGCTGCGGCTAATATCGTCTCATACGTTTTGTATTTAAAGGCAAATTACTATTCGAGACATGTTGAGGAATATGATGTTTGTTCCGTTAGATTGAATCTCGAGGGGAAGCTTGTTAGATCAGATACGGGAGAGATCGTAAAAGCATATGCGTTCAGTGAGGTTATGGCAGGTGGCTCACCGGAAGCCGCAATAAATAGAATCCTTAAAAAAGTTGTTCCTAAGATCACTCAAAAGGTAGCTGAGGATATATATGTGGATATGGTTGTAAAGGCTTTGTCTGATAGGAATATAAAGGTAAGGTTTGATCTCCCAAGTCCTGAACTTATGGGAAAGATAAGAGACTGCGTGATAGACGGATATGTTGATGCTAAGAAGGTAACTGTGGTGAATAAGATGGGAAATGTGTTGATATTATCCCTTCTTACAAGTGATAGGACCGACGAGGTATGGGAAAAGTTGAAACAAATATGTAAGGACTTCAGCATCAAACTTATTACACAATCCTCTAACTTTCTTGAGATTGAAGTGAAAAATGTTGTAGAAACGCAAGGCGTTAAAACCATCATCTTGAAATTCGACCTGAAAAAATTCTCATTATCGAAAGCCGTTAAAGTGTGTGTGTCCAATATTGAAGGAATTAAAAGTGTTAAAACAATTTCCTACAAGCCATATACGCTCAAAGTGGCAATGTCACTTTCTGTTGAAGATTTGATAGATCTGATATCAAGTTGTGAAAAATTTGAAGCAGAAGTTGAAGACATAGCCGAAGACGGAAGCTGGATACTCTTTAGTGTTGAGTAAAGTTTGAAGGAGGTGGAGTAAGTGATGAAGAAATCACTGGGAGTACTCCTTATAGTTTTTCTTTCTGTTTTGTCTTTCTCTTATATTCAAGTCACAGGAGTTGACACAAGCTCTTATCCGCAGGTGATCGTTTTTGCAAATATGAATGTTCCGGACCCCGATAAT
>JAMOOR010000382.1 GCA_027065235.1 Thermotogaceae bacterium
GAAGTCAATAAGGTTCTCCTTACTCAATGATAAGATGGGGGGAGATGCCCCCCTTTTTCAAAAAATATGAGAGGTGAAACAGATGAGCCTTAGAAGAAGAGAGAAAGCGCTTGGCTGGGGAATCGTAAGTATATATCTTTTTTACACGGCAATATTTTGGGGGTATCCTTTCGTTTGGATGCTTATACTCGCCTTTACAAAGTGGAATTTTTTTGGAAAGCCTCGTTTTATGGGATTTTATAATTTTATAAGGCTCTTTAAAGACCCGATTTTCTGGCAGGTGTTTTTGAATACATTGAAGTTCATGCTTTACTTCCTTCCAATGGTTTTTGTTGGTGCGATGCTATTTGCCATAGCCTTGAATAAGATGAAGTATTTCAAATCATTCGTTGCATTAAGCTTTTTGGTAGCAAATGTATCTTCTGGTGTTGCGTACTCAATAATATTCGAGAATATATTTTCAGATATTGGTCCTATAAACAAATTTCTTTACGATCACTTTGGAGTCACGATCCCCTGGTTCAGCAGCCCCAGTCTTGCGATGCTTACAATAGCCATAATGGTAACCTGGAAGTTCATCGGGTATTATGGACTTATACTTTACTCTGGACTTCAAGCAATTCCCAAATCTCTTTACGAAGCAGCAGAGCTTGATGGTGCAACAAGATGGGTAAAATTCTGGAAGATAACTTTACCTTTGATAAATCCCGCTGTAGTTACGGTGTTGGTGCTCGCGATAAATCTCTCCTTTGGAATATTCACAGAACCTTACATGATAACCGGTGGGGGCCCGATGAACAAAACTCTCACCTTTATGATGTACATGTATAACACCGCCTTCAGGAGAATTAACCCGAGCTACGCTACAGCGATTGCCATAATAACGGCTCTGATAAACTTCGGCATAATTCTTCTTGTTAGAAAGACCGTAGAAAAAGAGGTGAGCATAGTATGAAGAGAAAGGTTGCAAAAGATGTTATATTACATGCGGTTATGATCATATTGGCTTTGATATGGATATATCCCTATGTTTGGATGTTCATTTCTTCTTTCAAAGTCCCTAATGAAATATTTGGAAAGTTTATACCAACGAAGCTAACTCTTGAGCATTATAAGTTTATATTCTTTATGAGCAAAAAGCTTGAAAGACCCTTTATAAGAGCCTTTTTGAACAGTGTATTTATTTCAGTTGTGGTTACCCTTTCTGTGATGTTTTTCTCCGCACTTGTAGCTTATCCGCTTTCAAAGCTGAAATTTGGCGGAGGGAAAGCCATTTTCAATTTCATTATATTCCAAATGTTGTTCCCAGGATTTATGTTCATAATTCCACTATTCGTCCTTATAAGAAAACTCCATCTCTTAAACACTTATTCCGCCATGATAGTTCCATACTTAATGAGTGCATGGGGAGTATTCATGATGACGCAAGCTTATAAATCTATCCCAAATGATTATATAGAGGCAGCAAAGATAGATGGGGCAAAAACATTATGGATAATCTTTAAAGTTCTTCTTCCATTGGTCAGAGGAACAGTCTCAATAGTGGGGCTTTTCACATTTATAAGTATATGGGATAACTTCATGTGGCCATTAATCGTTGTGAAAGATTACAACAAGATGCCTTTGGCTGTCCTTTTGGCCACTTTCCATCATGAGTATGCCTCTTATGTTGGTCCACTTTTAGCGGGGTCAGTATTGCAGACAATTCCTATGATTGTAATCTTTATCATCTTCAGAAAACAATTCTTGAAAGGTATATCAATGTCGTTCAAGTGAATGAAAAGGAGGCATGGGGATGAAGCTTCAAAGACATGTTTTAAACCCTATCTTGAAACCAGAACCACTTCACAATTGGGAAAGCAGGTTTGTTTTTAACCCCGCTGTTGTTTACGACGGAGAGCTTTTCCATATGCTCTACAGGGCCCAAGGTGAAGATATGGTATCAAGACTTGGATACGCTGTTAGCGTAGATGGTGTGCATTTTAAGAGACTGAATGAACCAGTTTTTGAACCTGCAAACGACGATGAGCTCTACGGCGTTGAAGATCCAAGAATAACTAAAATTGATGGTTATTACTACATGCTCTACACCGCCTATGCTCCAAGAGGTCCAAGGGTTGCACTGGCAAGAACAAAGAATTTCTTTATATGGGAAAGACTTGGGAGGATATTGACCGATGAGGAGAACAAAGATGCCGCCCTATTTCCGGAGAAAGTTGGCGGAAAGTATGTTTTACTTCACAGAATACCTCCTGACATCTGGCTTGCTTATTCTGACAATCTCATCAATTGGACCAACTTTGTAAAGATAGCATCTCCAAGGAAAGGAAGCTGGGATAATTTAAAAATAGGTGCAGGTGCCCCACCAGTAAAGACAGAATATGGCTGGCTTCTTCTGTACCATGGTGTTCAAAAGGCGGAAAGATCTATATATAGGCTGGGATTCATGCTCCTTGACCTTGAAGACCCTACGAAAGTTCTTAAAAGAACAGAAGAACCGATTCTTGAGCCAAAAGAAAATTGGGAAAAATTCGGTGGAGTTCCAAATGTTGTTTTCTCTGACGCTATGGTAGAGTATAAGGATAAATACTACATCTACTACGGAGGGGCAGACACAGTTATAGCAGTTGCAACGATCGAGAAAGACAGAGTTTTTGAGTGGATAAAAAGTTAATAGGCTAATTCTCCATAGCAGTCTGCCTTACAAACATGTCGTAGTAAAGTCCTTTTTTCCCCATTAACTTTTCGTGGGTGCCTCTTTCCACGATTTTTCCTTTGTCTAGGACATAAATGACATCAGCGGTTTGGAGGACTTTAAGCCTGTGGGTTATAACAACCAAAGTTTTATCTTTCATGGTAGTTCTGAGGGAGTTTATTATCTCCTCTTCGGTTTCAGGGTCAACTGCCGATAAACAGTCATCAAATATGTAAAGATCAGCTTTTCTAATCAAAGCCCTTGCAATCATAACCCTCTGCCTTTGCCCACCAGATAATGTAAGACCTCTTTCTCCGACTTTGGTGTATATTCCCTGTGGGAGTTTTTCTATTTCGTCCAAGATTCCCGCAAGTTTCAAAGCGTTTTTGACTTCTTCCTCGCTATAGCTTTCGCCTAATGTAACATTTCTATAGATGGTATCGGAGAAAAGGAATCCCTCCTGTGGAACGTATGCAACCTTTTTCCTTATGCTACTGCCTTTTATGTCGTTTATATCAATACCATTTATGTGTATTCTTCCTCTTTCAACGGGAAAGAGCTTTAAAACAAGCTTTGCAAGGGTGCTCTTCCCTGAGCCCACAGTTCCTACTATCCCAACAAATTGACCTTCGGATATGTCAAGGTTTATATCCTCAAGGACTATTCTGTCATCGTCAGGATAACAAAAGTTCAAATTAGAGATTTTCACATCTTTTATACTTTGAATTTCAACAGCATCGTCTTTTTCCTTTACCATCGGCTGAGCCTTAAGCACTTCATTTATCCTCTTAAGTGAAGCCGTACCTTGCTGAATTATGTTAACTACCCATCCTATGGCCGTCATTGGCCAGACGAGCATTCCAAGGTATGTGTTAAAAGACACAAAGTCTCCTATGGATATTCCACCTGATATAGTCATCTTACCGCCAAAATATAAAGAAAGAAAAGAAGAAGATCTACCGATAAAAGCTATGAGTGGCCAGAAAATACCGCTTATTAGAACAAGTTTCATTCTTGCCTTTAAATTTGTCCAAGCTTTGTCGTTGAACATGTCCTCAAATTTTCCCATAGCGGAAAAGCCTTTTATTATTCTAACAGCAGAGATGCTCTCTTCAGTGAAACCAGAAAGCTGAGAAAAACTTTCTTGAACCTGTGCAAAAGTTTTATGTATGGTCTTCCCAAAGAGAAGTACTATCACAGTTATGAAAAGAAGTGGAATTATAACGATCCAAGTCAAACGCCAGCTTACGAATTTCCCCATCATCACAATTGTCATTATCCCCATAAACGTTGCATCGGTGCTTATCACAACACCACCGGCAAGCATCCTCCAAACCGCTCTGACATCGTTGGTAAATCTTGACATGAGCTCTCCTCGCGAGTATTTCGAGAAAAATGCGGGATCGAGGTAAAGAAGCTTCTCAAACAATATTCTCAAGGCGTATCTCTCAAACCTTCTTGCAGAACCTATAATCATCAGTCTCCATACAAATCTTCCAAGAAAGACACCGGTAGCAAGGGCTATTATCCATAATACAAAAAGGGTTATTCCTTTCATCATGGTGGCTTCGTCACGGATCTTAGTAAAGTATTCCACCTTATCTATAGCCAAACCCATAATTCTTGGCACGATAAGTTGTGCCACATCTACCGCCATAAGTGCTATTATTCCTATTAGGTAATATTTCCAGCTCCTTTTAAAGAATTCTTTAACCATCGAGCATCACCAAGATGAGATTTTAACACTTTTATGCTATATTTGATTAGGGATCATCGCACAAAAAATCGGGAGGGAAAACAATGTTCAAAAGAGTGAGTATGGGAATAGATTTGGGGACAGCAAATACCCTTGTTTTTGTTAAGGGAAAAGGCATAGTGGTGAACGAACCTTCAGTTATCGCAGTGGATACAACAACCGGAGAAATCCTTAAAGTTGGAATAGAAGCGAAGAAAATGCTTGGAAAAACCCCTTCAACAATCCAAGCTATAAGACCTTTGAAAGATGGAGTCATCGCCGACTATGAGACTGCTCTTGCGATGCTTAGGTATTTTATAGGGAAAGTTAAAAAGGTCAGTTTTCTAAAACCGTTGGTAGTTATTGGAATCCCAGCAGGTGTTACAGAGGTTGAAAGAAGGGCGATATTGGAAGCAGGATACGAGGCTGGATCAAGCAAAGTATTCTTGATAGAAGAACCGATGGCAACGGCAATTGGTGCTGGGCTTCAGATAGAGGAACCGATGGGGAATATGGTGATAGATATTGGTGGAGGAACAACTGAAGTTGCTGTTATTTCCTTAGGAAGTATTGTTGTGTGGGATTCTATTAGAATTGCCGGTGATGAGATGGATGAAGCGATTGTTCAATACGTAAGGGAAACATACAGAATAGCTATAGGGGAAAGGACAGCAGAGAGGGTTAAGATGGAAATAGGTAACGTGTTTCCACAGCCCGAATACGATGAGCTTGAAACAACGGTTATTGGGGTGGATTTATCGAGCGGCCTTCCAAGAAAGATAGTTTTAAAAGGTGGGGAAGTGAGAGAAGCGTTGAAAGAGCCCGCAAGCGCCATAGTTGAATCGGTGAAGACAACGCTGGACAGAACCCCACCAGAACTCATAGCCGATATCGTTGAAAGGGGAATAATCATAGCTGGTGGGGGTTCGCTTTTAAGAGGAATTGATATACTGATAAGTAGGGAAACTGGTATACAGGTTATACGAGCTGAGGATCCTCTCACGTGCGTTGCAAGAGGAGCAGGTGCGGTTCTTGATAAAATGAAGCTTCTTAAGAAGCTTCAGAGGATTGAATAAAATGAAAACGGTGGTAAAAGTTTT
>JAMOOR010000383.1 GCA_027065235.1 Thermotogaceae bacterium
TCCACAGAAAAAGAGGCTCTTATCCTTGAAGCGAATATGGTCTTTAAGCAAAAGCCGAAGTATAATATCCAACTCAAAGGAACAGAGGTTTACCCCTATGTCAGTATCTCCAAAGGGCCCTTTCCTTATGTTGAAATCGTTCGTAGAAAGAGAGATGGGAAGGAGATTTACGGTCCATTTACCAGTGTTAAATTTTTAAGGGAGCTTTTGGATATACTCCAATCCATTCTCAAATTCCGTACATGCAAGAAAAAGCTTGAAAGGATAAAAAGGCCTTGTATGGATTACTTCATAGGAAGATGCGTTGGTCCGTGCATTGAGGGAAATGTTACGGAGGAAGAGTATGAAGAGATATTGAACGAACTAAGGGATTTCTTCAAAGGTAACATAAACAAGTTTTTGGATAAGATTAAAGAAAGGATGGAACATCATGCCAAAATGCTTGATTTTGAAAATGCAGCAAGATACCGCGATGTTCTTTTGAAGATGAAAGATATGTTGGAAAGGCAAGGAGTGGAATTAAGCAAAGAAAGAAGTTTTGATGTAGTTGTTGGAAGAGATGGTATGTTTGTTGTTTTGAAGATAAGAGGTGGATATCTTTTGGGTAAACTTTCTTATGAGATGAAAGGAGCAGATCTTCGTGATTTCATAGAGCACTTTTATGTAAGGGTGAGTGAAAGGCCAGATCTTGTTATATCCACTGAAAAGGTGGATAACCTTCTTGATATTCCAGTTAGAAAACCTCAAGATGAAGAGGAAAGGCATTTGGTTGATATTTCATTGAAAAATCTCGAGAATGAGTTGAGGTTGAAAGGTTTAAGAATGGAGCAGCTGAAAAGACTTGCTGAATTTGCAGGTTTAAAAGATATTCCAAAGAGAATAGAGGGGATTGATATTTCACACCTTCAAGGCAGGGGCACAGTAGCCTCGCTAGTTGTATTTATAGATGGGAAGCCCAGTAAAGAAGATTATAGGAGGTACAGGATAAATCTTAAGAAACCTGACGATTATCGCTCAATAAAAGAGGTTGTCATGAGAAGATACAAAAAGCATGACTTGCCAGACATCTTATTTATTGATGGAGGAGTAGGACAGGTAAAAGCTGCATATCATGGATTGAAGAAACTTGGCAAAGAGAAAGAGACAGTTATTTTAGGACTTGCTAAGTCAGAGGAAAGGATAGTCACGCTTAAAGGAGAGTATGTACTTCCTTTAACAAGTCCTGTTGTAAGGGCTTTAGTGGCTGTAAGAGATGAGGCTCATAGATTTGCTGTGGAAGGAAATAGGAGAATAAGGAGAAGAGAGGGATTAAGGTCAGTATTGGAATCTGTGAAGGGAATAGGACCTGTTAGAAGGAAAAAGCTGCTTGAGAGGTTTTCGTCTATTGAAGAGATAAAGATTGCATCATTTGAGGAACTTTCAAAACTGTTGGGTAGTAAGAAAATTGCGGAGAAGCTTTTGGAAGAGATTGGGAATTGATAGATTTCCTGTATAATTCAATTTGGAAAGGGGGACTTGAAATGAATTGGAAGGAAATATTGATGAATATCGGAACTCCTGTTGTAGAGACGTTGATTGCTGAAGAAATTGGAGATGTTGTGATATTCCAGAGGGATCCTTCCGGAGAGTTTATTGTTATAGAATCGTCGGGACTTATGCCAAAAAACGCTGTTTATACGAGCGAAAAGGAGATATTAAATGAATTTAAAGGTTACAAGCTTTATGAGGTTACCCCAACCATTTATTATCTTTTGAAAGAAATTCCGGACAATTTTAACGAGTATGTCAATGTAGAAAACTTGTCAGAGAAGGTTAAGAACATAGAGAGTCTGGAAAGCAGGATAACAAGGCATGTCTATCAGCTTGAAGGGCTTGATACCGTTGTTCCTTCCTTGCTGGAACCTATGCCAATGGAGATAGTTGTGTCCATGGTGGCGGATGCTATAAGTGAGCTTTTTGTAACTTCTGTTGGAATATATAAGTTACAAGGCAGCATGTATGAACTTTTGTTAAATTTAGGGTTTGAGGATTTCTTAGAGGAAATTCCTTCAAAGAGCTTGAAAGATGCAACAAAGGTCAGGGGAGTTCTCCATGCGGAAGATTTTATAGAAAGGGAAAAAGGATTGATTGTTCCGATAAAAGAAGAGGAAGAGAATAAATATTTGGTTTTTCTCAAAAGGAGTGATCCGTTTACCCCAGAGGAAAGGTCATTGGTAAACGCTATATTCAAAATATTAGAGACTTCGAGGGAATATTTAAGAAGCGAAGAAGAACTTACGAAACTCAATTCATTGTTATCTCAAACGAGATTCATCATAGAATCTCTAGGTGAATTCACAAAGAAAGCTCTTTCCATACATAACAAAGAAATTTTTGAGAGCTTTATAGTTGACATGATAAGAGAGATGCTCCAGCTTCAATGGACTGTACTATACGAGAAAAGCGATGATCAGTATTCTTTGTTGAAATACTCAACTGTAGTTAAAAGGACTTTTCCGAGCACCCCGGAAGATCTAGAGGATATTTATCAGAGGAGCGTTATAGAGATTGATGGGAAGCAGTATGTATTTGTTATGGGCAAACCACTTTCAGAAGAAGCGTTCCTTGAAGAAATAAAGGATCTCTACCTTGAGATTACGATGCAAATCCTTGAAGAGGCGTTTAAGAATATGAACTATCAAGATCAAATTGCCAGGAGCGAAAGGCGGATAAAGAAGCTCCTAGATTTGTTGAACTCAATAGAAGAGCTTCTTGAATCGTTGAAGGATGTAAAGACACCTGGGGAGATTTACGAAAGGGTTTATGAGTATCTTAAGGAAAAGCATGAAATTAAAGGGATCAAAGTGGTATTTAGAGGAATGGAATTTGATTATGGAGAGATTGGAAAAGGGGTGAGCGAAGTTATACCTATGGAAATGGGATCTGGAAGTATGGTTTTCTATAAAGATAGAGAATTTTTGGATGAAGAAAAGGCGATGCTTAAATCGTTGGTTAAGGGTGCGGAAACTTTGCTGTCCAAGCTGTATTTGCTTTTACCGGGGAAAAGATATTTTGAAGTTGATGAAACGATTTTGAGGTTTTTGAGGGAAAAAGCATCTCTTGAAAATTTGGATATAGATAACCTTAAATATTACAATATAAAAGGCATTGTTGACATAAACAAGCTTAAAGATATAGGAATCGGTGTTATAACTAACGATGGAATAATACTTGCTACTGATAAAGATGAAGAGCTAAAGAAACTCGGAATAGAATATGAAGAAATTTAAATTGAAACTTAGCTTAAGGAGGTGTTGCATGTGAGGAAGTTGGCTGTATTGACATTGGCGGTGCTTTTGGTGATTTTCGCATTCTCTGTTAAACTTACTATTCTCCATATTAACGACACACACGGGCATGCGTGGGCGTTTAACGAGTGGCATAATCCTGGTATAGGAGGGTTTGCTGCTATATCCACATTGGTAGACGAAATAAGGTATGATGTAGAGGCAAAAGGCGGACATGTTCTTTTCCTTCATGCAGGAGATGTGAATACAGGAGTACCAGAATCTGACCTTTTGGATGCTGTACCGGATATAACTGCTCTCAACATGATGAGTCTTGATGCGATGGCTCTTGGAAACCATGAATTTGACAATCCAAGAGACGTTCTAAAGCTTCAGATGAGGCTTGCTCAATTTCCAATGCTCAGTGCAAACCTTGTTTACAAAGACACAGGAAAACCTTTTGCAAAACCCTACATAATAAAGGATTTTGGTGATGTTAAAGTTGCGATAATTGGGGTTACGACGGAGGAAACGAAGATTCTTGAGCCAATTTACATCGAGGATCTCAAATTCTTAGATGCTGCAGAAGCTGTCCAGAAATATGTTGACGAACTTAGAGATAAGGTGGACGTAATCATTGTCCTTGCTCACCTTGGATGGGGGGAGCCGAAGGGAGATTACAACACCAGCTTTTCTCTTGCAAAGAAAGTTCATGGAGTAGACGTAATAGTTGACGGACATTCTCATAATCTTGGAAAGAAGGTCATAAATGGAATCACTATAGTTCAAGCGGGTGAATATGCAAAATGGCTTGGAAGGCTTGACCTTGATGTAGAAAAAGGAACGGTTAAAGTACTTAACTGGCAGGCTTATCCAATAAATCTCAAGGTTTACAAAGGAAAGGATAAAAACGGACATTCTATATATGAGTACCAGTGGAAGAAGATTGATCCGGATCCCCTTGTCGCTGCTGCACTTGCGGGATTTAAGGCTCTTGGAGGAAAGAGACTCGATACGGTCATCGGAAAGACAGCTATACTTCTCGACGGAGAAAGAAAGGATGTTAGAAGCAGAAGTACCAACCTTGGAAACTTGGTCGCAGATGCTATCAGGTGGAAAGCAAAGTCTGATATAGCACTCACAAACGGCGGAGGAATAAGGGCTTCTATACAACCGGGAGATATAACAATAAGGCAGGTTCTTACGGTTCACCCATTTGGAAACACCATTTATGTTATGAAGCTTACCGGAGAGCAGATAAAGAAGATATTCGAATACACAGCGACGATTCAGCCAGGAAAGGGTGCATGGCCACAGATTTCTGGAGCGACGGTTAAGGTAAAAGATGGAAAAGTTGTAGATATAAAAATCAACGGTGAGCCTCTTGATCTAAATAAAGTTTATATCTTTGCCACGAATAATTACCTTGCTGGTGGCGGAGATGGATACAAGATGCTTAAGGAATGGGCTCCAAAGGGCTATGATACGGGATTCACTCTAGCTCAAGCTATCATTGAGTACATACAGAAGGTTCTTGGTGGGAACATCGAAAGCTACGATGACAGTCCAAGGTATCAGGTGGAAAAATGACTCAGAAGATATTGAAGAGAATAAGCCGGGGAAAATTGTCCCCGGCTTTTGTTTTCTCTTTTCAATCGTTAATAAAATGTTAAGCTTTAGAAAATAAGAATTTAACCACCGGGATGGTATATTCGATAATGTGGTAGGTTCGGCGATTCTTGTAACGCAGATTATAATTATCTTGTTATGTTCATTTGTATACGCCAATTCCAAAGCACTTATTGTTGCTGGAGCTTTGTTGTTTTTGGGTTTCTTTATCTATTCGCTGTTTTTCGAAATAAGCAGAAAATTAGCTGATTTGTACGCTGTAATCTTTGTGATCGTTGGGATTGTCGTCAGTCTATACGGGGTTGATTTAAGTGTGAGTTTTCTTTCATTCCTAACTTCTTTGTTTTTAATCCTTTATCCGTATCCCGACAAGGTGAAAAAAAGAGGATTCAGCTTTAGAATAAAAAGAACAAAATCAGAAGAAAAATTTTCCAAGGATGGAGAGTCCTATGAGTATGAGTATGAGTATCTAAATCCATACAATTTGACTCCTGAGGAATTCAAGAGATTCGTGGAGGATCTATTGAATAAGCTTGGCTACAAGATTGAGAAGGTTTTGAATTTTCAGGAAAATGGTTTTGACATGATTGTAACAGGTCTAGAGAATAAAAGAATGGTTTTAATGGTTAGAAGATACAGAGGTTATATATCTACAAAGCTCTTGCAAAGGCTTTTTGAGATTATGTTGGAAGAGAATGCGGATGGAGGAATATTTATAACTACATCAGACTTTTCTTCTAGTTCTTACAGACTATCTGAAAGTAAGCCTATTAAGCTGATAAACGGGAGTGAACTTAGCAAACTTTCAAAAGATCTTTTGAAGATCATTCTTGAAATATGATTCATACTTGTACGCTATGTAACTTGCAATGAGTGCTTTCAATACGTCCCATAATATGAAAGGAATCATGCCTAAAAGAATAGCTGTTTTAGCTGATTTTAGGTATATTCCTAGCCAAGATGTGCCAAGCATGTAAATTACCATTATTCCAACAAAAGATGCCAGAACGTATCTTTTAAATCCTGACTTCCTGGAAACTTTACCAACTATCCATGCAGAAAGGGGGAAAGCTATTATATAACCACCCGTGGGACCTATAATATGTGTGAATCCACCCTTAAACCCTGCAAAGACAGGTAGTCCTATAGCTCCCATAAGTACGTATGTGATTTGAGACATAAATCCAAGCTTTTCTTTCAGTATAAGACCGGACATTAAAACGAAAAGAACCTGCAGTGTTATAGGAACTTCTCCTATAGGAATATAGATTTGTGCACCAACTATCGTTAAAGATGTGAAAATAGCTGTTAAGGTTATTTCTTTCGCTTTCAGTGCTTGCCACCTCTTTTTATAACACGTTCTGCGAGAGATTATATCATGAGTAAAAGTAACAACCCCGCCCATACGGGCGGGGTGATTTTTTTTCTAATCTGTATCAGTATTCTGGCATTTCTGGCATGTTGTTGTTTTTCTTTTCTTCCGGCTTTTCCACTACGAGAACTTCTGTTGTAAGAAGCATTGCAGCTATCGATGCAGCGTTCTGAAGAGCACTTCTTGTAACCTTTGCTGGGTCAATTATTCCGGCTTTGAACATGTCAGTGTATTCCCCTTTGAGCGCATCGAATCCGTAAGCTGGATCGTCTTTTTCAAGGACTTTTTCAACAATTATAGAACCATCGTATCCTGCATTGAGAGCTATCTGCCTAATTGGTGCTTCAAGTGCCTTGTAGACTATCTTAGCTCCGACCTTTTCGTCACCATCAAGTTCGTTTACCACCTTTTCAACAGCTCTTCTTGCTCTAAGGAGTGTTACTCCACCTCCAGCAACTATTCCTTCTTCCACAGCAGCTCTTGTTGCGCTAAGAGCATCTTCGATTCTGTGTTTCTTTTCTTTGAGCTCTGTTTCGGTAGCAGCTCCAACTTTGATGACTGCGACTCCACCTGCAAGTTTTGCCATTCTCTCCTGAAGTGTTTCCTTTTCGTATTCAGAGGTTGTTTGTTCTATCTGGGATTTGATCTGTTCAATTCTCTTCTTTATAGCATCAGCGTCACCTTTTCCGCCAACGATTATTGTTTCATCTTTCTTAATTCTTACAAGATCTGCTCTTCCAAGATCTTCAAGTGTGGCTTTTTCAAGGGTGAGTCCAAGCTCTTCACTAATTACTTGTCCTCCAGTGAGTATTGCTATATCCTGTAGCATTGCCTTTCTTCTCTCACCAAATCCAGGAGCTTTAACTGCACAGCTTTCAAGTGTTCCCTTGAGTTTGTTGAGAACGAGTGTTGTAAGAGCTTCACCTTCAACATCCTCAGCTATGATAAGAAGTGGTTTTCCAGTTTGTGCGACTTTTTCAAGTATTGGGATAAGTGGTTTTACGCTGCTGAGTTTCTTGTCAGTGATGAGTATGAAAGGTTCCTTAAGAACAACTTCCATCTTTTCTGCGTCGGTTACGAAATATGGAGAAATGTATCCTCTGTCGAACTGCATTCCTTCGGTGAATTCAACATAGGTTTCCATTGTCTTGGAATCTTCAACTGTAATGACTCCATCCTCTCCAACTTTGTCCATCGCTTCTGCGATGAGATTACCTATCTCTGGATCATTTGCTGATATAGCGGCGACATGAGCGATATCTTCTCTTCCGCTAAGTTTCTTTGCAACACCCTTTATTTCGTCAACTGCTGCGTTAACTGCTTTTTCAATCCCCCTCTTAAGAAGGATTGGGTTTGCACCGGCTGCAACATTCTTGAAGCCTTCTTTAACCATTGCTTGAGCGAGAACCGTGGCTGTGGTTGTTCCGTCACCAGCTACGTCGTTGGTCTTAGAAGCAACTTCTTTAACAAGCTGTGCACCAAGATTCTCAAATTTATCCTCAAGTTCTATTTCCTTAGCGATGGAAACTCCGTCGTTGGTTATGGTTGGAGAACCCCAACTTTTTTCAATAACGACATTCTTACCCTTTGGTCCAAGAGTAATCTTAACAGCGTTAGCTACCTTATCAACACCTCTTTCAAGAGCTCTTCTCGCTTCTTCGTCAAACATCAAAATCTTTGCTGCCATGCTCTTCACCTCCCCTTACTCTTCTATTTTTGCCAATATGTCTTCAGCATCGATGATAATGTGTTCCTCGTCGTCGATCTTGATCTCTGTTCCGGAATATTTGGAGTAGATAACCTTGTCTCCAACTTTAAGGTCAAGATCTTTTATGTCTTCTCCTTCACCAACAGCGATAACTTCTGCTTTCATAGGCTTTTCCTTTGCACTGTCGGGAAGGACTATTCCTCCTTCTGTCTTTTCCTCTTCCTTAATAGGCTTTATCAAGAGTCTGTCACCAAGTGGTATAACCTTCATCTCTTCCCCACCTCCTCAATTTTTTATTTTTAGCACTCTCATATATTGACTGCTAAAAATATACACTCCAGACGATAATAAGTAAAGCCCGATAATTAACAATTACATAAGATTACGCCAAAATATCACATAATATTACATTAAATCTCCGTTTTTCTTATAAAATTCATTTAAAAGCCTTATTATTTCGTGCACGGAGGGAGAATAGAAAAGATTCGAATGTGTCTGTATGTCGCTACTTCCAAACCCTTTTATACCTTTTAGGTATCTTCCGAAGAATTCAGACATTTCCTTTTCTATCTTTTTTCCCACAAACATGTATACCCCTATAATCCTCGCTTGTGTAGTAAGCTGATCAATGTGCCAGTGAATTTTTTTGTTTTTCAACAAATGCCTTTTTATCCTTCCTGTTAACGAGTTCATGGCGGATCCTACATAAGCGTAATATCCGGGTTTTAAAGTTATCTCTTTTGGTCTTGTTATCTTGAGATCTTTTTCTAACTTTAAAATCAAAATGTAACTGCCCTTGTTCACAGGATCATCCCCTCTAACAATATTACCATCGATTGAAAGGTGGTAAACTTGCTTTGGGGGTGAAGGTTGTGAGAGATAGAGCTAATAAAACTTTCATAAGAAACTTATCAGAACTTTATGCAACTGCCGTTAAATACTTGGAGTATCTACAATGGGAAGAGGAAAAGGAAACTTATTTGGTTATTCATAGATCAAAAGTTACTTTTCCAAAATTGAAAGATGGCGAGGTATGCTTATTCGAAGGTTGGTTCAACGGGGAAAGCCTTGTAAAAATTGATGGAAGGCTTTATGGGCAATTAAATGAACTCCAGCGGAAGGTTGTTATAAATAGACTTTGTGATGGCAAAAGCCATGAAATAGTTGTTGAAACAGCTCCAAGAGGGCTTTTTGGAAAGTATACAGGCGGCGTACATCATGTATATTCAAGGGTAGTTGTCCATGATGAGGAGATTTTAGATGCAATATATTATTTGAAGGAAATAATAAGACTTCATGAAAAAGTTGATGGATATGAGAGAAAATATATCGAAGAAAAACTGAAGGAATTCTTTTCAAAGGTTTTTCCAAGAAGGGTCGGAAAAGATTATCTAAAAGCTCTGACAGAAGATGAAGGATCGAAAGAAGAGTTTGGAAAACTATGGAACCCTTACGAAGAAAAATTGGATACCCCCATGTTTAATGAGGAGTTTAAAGATTCCTTCATGAAAAGCTTTGAGAAGCTAAAAAAATCGTTGTCTGTGCTTCCAAAATCTTACAGAATAGCATATCTTTTTGCAAACACCCACATTGATTACGCTTGGCTTTGGCCTATTAATGAAACAAGAAGGAAAATTTTAAGGACTTTTTCAAATGCTGTGAACTTGCTTAAAAATTATGATTTCTCCTTTGTCCAGTCAAGTGCGCAGATGTATGAAGATGTTGAAAAGCTTGAACCAGATCTTTTTGAAGAGATAAAATGCTTTGTGGAAAGTGGAAAATGGCAGATAGTTGGCGGGGCTTGGATCGAACACGATTGCAATCTCGTTCCGTTAGAAGCGTTGATAAGGCAGTACTATTATGCGCAGAAGTATTTTAAGGAAAAGTTCGGAAAAATCGCAAGAGTTGCCTGGCTTCCCGATGTCTTTGGAATGAATTGGAACATTCCACAGGTTTTGAAAGAGGCTGGAATAGGATATCTTTTCCATACCAAAACAAGTTGGTCAGACGTTGTTGACTTTCCCTATAAAGCTTATATATGGAGGGGCATAGATGGAAGTGAAATTGTTGTAAGCTCAACACCCACAGGAAAGTACGACGGAGATATGACAGCAGAGATCCTATATAATTCTCTGAAGTCTTGGAAAGATACAAAAGATTTTCTTGTAACCTACGGCTTTGGCGATGGCGGTGGTGGTCCAAGTTTTGATATGATCAAAAGTGCCCAGGTTTTGGAGGATGTGCCCCTTCTTCCTATACAAAAGTCAACTGGAAATATAGAGAATTATTTCAAATATCTGGAAAAAGAAAAATTACCTGTTTGGGATGGAGAAATTTACCTTTACTTTCACAGAGGAACTTATACTTCACAGGCTCTAGTTAAAAAGCTTCACTTTGATACCACCACTTCGCTTTATTTTGCGGAGTTTGCAAATGCATTATCAGATGGGAATTATCAAGACGAGCTAGATGCGCTGTGGAAGGATGTCTTGGTAGCAGAATTTCACGACATATTGCCAGGGACGTCCATTAAAGAAGTTTACGATGATGTGAATAAAAGGCTTGAGCAAGTTATTAAAAGATCAAGGCAGATAACGGAAGAGTCTTTAAAGAATATTTCATCTGATGAAGGATATTCCCTGTTGAATCTCTCGAGCTTTGGTCATAACAGTTTTGAGATATTCACAAAAGAGCCCATTTCATTTGAAGGTGCAATATCCCAAAAGACCTACGACGGGAAATATATACATGTTTTCGATGGAATAGAAGCTTTTTCATGGAAAGAGATCAAAGCAAAGGACGAAGAGCCAAAAGCATATAAGCCTTCCAAGGATACGATTTTGGAAAATGAATACTACAAAGTTGAAGTTTTAAATGACGGAAGTGTTTCTATATTGGATAAGGAAGTTAATAGAAAACTGTTCAGAGAAAAAGGTAATATTCTCATGTTGTATAAAGATGTACCCGCTCACTGGGATGCGTGGGAACTTGAATATGACTATAATTTAGCGCTTATTCCGCTAAAAGCCAGAAGCGTTTACAAAATCGAAGATGGCCCAGCAAGAAAAGTAGTAAGAGTTGTATACGAGGGTGAAGGTTATAAAATAAAGCAGGATATTGCACTTGCTGCAAAAACAAAGAGGATAGATTTTTACACTGAAGTGGAGTGGGATTTAAAAAGAGCTCTCTTAAGAGCGATTTTCCCGCTGAACATCCTATCAAGAAAAGCCGTTTACGCTGTGCCCGGTGGTGTGGTCGAAAGAAGCTGCACCAGGAATACCCCATGGGATAGTGGAATGTTCGAGGTGCCATCCGTTGGTTTTGTCCAAGTCTCCCAAGGAAACTTTACGGTGATTTTGCTAAGCAAAGATAAATTTGGATACTCATGTAAAGAAGGGACTTTGGGACTTAGCCTTTTAAAAGGGCCTGTTTTCCCAGATTACAAAGCTGATGAAGGAAAACACACATTTACATACAGTATAACCTCGGGAAAACCGTGGAAAGTTTATGGACAAGCAGAGTTTGAAAGGTACATAAAAAACCCCTTGCTTGTAAAGGGTAGGTTGAATATACCCAAAAAATTCCTTCAAATACAACCAAAAGATTTCATCCTTACATCGTTTAGAAAGGTAGAAAATGATATTGAATTAAGATTTCATGAAACATTTGGAAAATCAGGAAGGTTTTCCATAGATATTCCAGGAATCTCAGGAAAACTTGAAAGGGTGAATATTCTCCATGAAGCGCTCCCACAGTCTTTTGAATATTTACCCTATAAGATGATCACATTCCTTTTAAGGAGGAATATGAAATGAAAAAATTTTGGGTGATGTTTGTTGTATTTGTAGCTATCGTTTCTTTCTCTTTGGACATTCCGAAAGAATTTGGAAAAAGCAAGACAGTTGAGTATAAGGTTAAAGTTGTTATGACTGATGGTATAAGGATATATTATCCACAATTTTCTTCAGAGCATCGAAAGCTAAACGAAATAATCTACGATCTCGTAGAGAAAAGGTGGAGTTCATGGGAAAAGGCACTTCTTGAGCAACTTAAAATATACAAAAAGGGAATAACGGCTGGAAAACCAGAATATTATCTTGTTTTTTCCGTAAAAAGATTTGATGATCGGATTATAAGTATCCTTTTTGAAGAGATGGCTTATACAGGAGGGGCTCATCCGATGAATTATTTATTTGCAATTAACTATGATTTAGCAGCGGATGAAGAGTTATCCCTAAAAGATCTCTTTATTGACGGTTACAATTATAAAGAAGTAATCAATAAAAGAGTTAAAGAATTCTTTGAGGTGAACAAACAGAGTGTGATAGCAGAGTTTAGAACAATAAAAGATAATCAAGATTTTTATTTGACCGATTATGGAATAATTATATTCTTTCAAAGGTATGAGTATACATGCTACGCCTTCGGAAATCCGGAAATCCCTATACCTTATAGAGTTTTTGAAGATAAGTTTAAAAGGGAATATCTACCATGAAACCCTGTCAGACATGATAAAATTCACTTGATGCCACTTTTGGGAGGGATCAACAATGTTTGAAAGCTTGATCAGAAGTCTAAAAGATGGTTTGTATAGGATTTATCCTGCAAAGTTTGAAAGGCATGAGATCTTAGATATGATGGCTCCTTCTTTTGTTATAGCAAAGGAGGGGAATGAATATCTCTTTATATTTGATCCAAGAAGTGTTACATCGACAGGACTTTATGAAGATAAAGAAGAAAAGGATTTGGAAAAATACTTTAAAGATCTGGTAGAGGAGCCTGTTAAAGTAGCGTTTTCAGATGAGGAGAACATAATAGAGTCGATGAAAGATGATCTAAGTTTCTATGAGGAAATGGGTGTTAGCTTGCTAGAAGATAATAAAAACAAAATCTCTGAGCATAGGTTTAAGAAGATAGTAGAGAGGTTCAAGATATTTTCAATGATAGCTGAAAAGACAAAGAATATGCGTTATTCAGTGGATGCGAACATAATTTCCATCTCTCCTGGTATGGCTGGTATGAGTCTTTTTGTTACCTTAGATACGAAGTTTATGATCTGGCTTAGAAACGAAACTGCAATTGAGGGGATTAAATTCAAATATTCTTTGATTAGAGTTTTTAATGTGATTGTCGCAAAATTATCAAGGCATTTCAAATATGAAAGAATGTCAATCTTACCTTATGAAAGCTTGCTTATGCTCTCAAGAGACGTGGAAAAGGTAAAAAGACTTTTGAAGACTATAGACATCATTAATGAGAGAGCTAGAGATTTCTTTGTTGAGAACTTTCCAAAGCTAGTTCTGAATATAAAGGAAAGTACGGCGTATGATCTTGACGATATAATCAAATCCAAAGAAACGTTCTTGGAGAATTTAGCGTCTCTTCCCGATAAGAAGGCTTTTGAACATTTCAAGGAGAGAGTGTTGAATTCAATGGAGGAATTTTGTCGTCAGCTCGATCCAATAAGTGAAATAGTTGGAGAATGGATGGATAAACTTTTAGAGGAGGTAGGCAAATGAGAGTTTTAAGTGGCATGAGACCTACTGGAAAACTTCATATTGGCCATCTCGTCGGTGCTTTAGAAAATTGGGTTAGGCTGCAAGAGGAAGGAAACGAATGTTTTTATTTTGTGGCTGATTGGCATGCACTTACAACTCACTACGACGAAACAGAACATTTAAAGGAGTACACAAGGGATCTTGTGAGAATGCTCCTTGCTGTTGGTCTGGATCCTGAAAAGTCCGTTATTTTCGTTCAGTCAGCGATAAAGGAACATGCAGAGCTCACCCTGCTTTTCTCAATGCTTGTCTCCGTTTCAAGACTTGAAAGGGTTCCTACCTATAAAGAGATTAAAAAGGAACTTAACTACAAAGATCTTTCTAGTGCAGGTTTTTTAATATATCCAGTTCTTCAATCAGCGGATATTTTGATTTACAAGGCAGAAGGAGTGCCTGTTGGAGAAGATCAGGTTTATCATATAGAACTTACAAGAGAGATTGCAAGAAGATTTAATTCGCTTTATAAAAAGATCTTTCCGGAACCAGAAGCAATTCTTTCAAAAACTCCAAAGCTTTCTGGAACCGATGGAAGAAAAATGAGCAAAAGTTACGGAAATACAATTCCACTTGAAAACGATGAAGAAGGTTTAAGAAAGATGATTATGCCCATGATGACAGACACCGCAAGAAAAAGAAAGAGTGATCCAGGTAGCCCAGATAGATGCCCTGTTTGGCAATACCATAAAGCCTTTGGAATAAGCGAAGAAGAGGCTAAATGGGTATGGAAAGGTTGTACACAAGCAAAGATAGGATGCGTTGATTGTAAGAAACTCCTTATAAAGAACATGAAAAGAAAGCTTGAGCCTATCTGGGAAAGGCTAAGAGAAATAGATTCAGATCCCCATTATGTAGAGGATGTTATATATGAAGGTAACAAGAAAGCAAGGGAAGTTGCCCAGAGAACCATGCAAGAGGTAAGAGAAGCTATGAATCTTATGTTTTAATGGGGGGGAGGAGATGGAAATAGGTGAACATCTTACCATTAAGGAATTTGTAGATGTTGCAAGATATAAGGAAAAGGTTACCCTCTCTGAGAGTGCTTTTGAAAGAATCGAAAAATCAAGAGAGGTCATAGAGAATATTTTAAAATCTGATGATCCGGTCTACGGTGTTAATACGGGTTTTGGTGCTTTGGCATCCGTTAGGATATCCAGAGAAGACCTTTCCATTTTGCAAAGAAATCTTATACTTTCTCATTCTGCAGGTTTTGGAAGGCCATTGGAAGAAGAGATAGTGAGAGGAATGATGCTCCTACGAGCGGTTTCTCTATCCAAGGGTTACTCTGGAGTTAGATCATTGGTTGTTGAAAAATTAATAGAATTCCTTAATAAGGGCGTTTACCCATATGTTCCAGAAAAGGGTTCTGTTGGTGCCAGTGGTGATCTTGCCCCCCTTGCACACCTCACGCTTCCTCTCATTGGCGAAGGTTATGTGATATACAAAGGCGAAAGAAGAAAATCGAAAGAAGTTTTAAAGGAGCTTAAAATAGAGACTATAGAACTTAAGGAAAAGGAAGGTTTAGCCCTTATAAACGGAACACAAGCTATGACATCTGTAATTACATTCTCTGCAAGGGATGCGGAAAGGCTTTTATATCTTGCAACAATGGTTGCTGCTATGTCTTTTGAAGCACTAAACGGGATTTATGATCCTTTTGAAGACAGAGTTCATGCACTTAGACCTCATAATGGCCAAAGAAAGGTGGCAGAGCTCTTCAGAGAAATGATCAAATATGAGGAAAAAAGAAGGCCAGCTAAAAAGGTTCAAGATGCTTACTCTTTGAGGGCTATCCCGCAGGTTTACGGAGCGGTTTTGGATACGATAAAATACACCCAAAGTGTCCTCGAAACCGAAATGAATTCAGTTACAGATAATCCTTTGATATTTGAAGATGGTTCAACGCTATCAGGAGGAAATTTCCACGGAGAACCAGTTGCGCTTGTTGCTGATTTTCTTTCAATAGCTTTAACAGATCTTGGAAACATGATTGAAAGAAGAATCGACAGACTTTTGAATCCAAAGGTCAGCGAAGGATTACCACCTTTCCTTGCGAGCGGAAAAGAGGGTTTGAATTCTGGTTACATGATCTATCAATACACGGTAGCGGCACTTTGCAACGAAAACAAAATCCTGTCCCATCCAGCAAGTGCAGATACAATTCCAACTTCGGCGTATCAAGAAGATCATGTAAGCATGGGGATGACGGCGGCTCTCAAATTGAAGAAAATTCTTGAAAATCTCATTCACATATTGTCAATAGAAGCTATGCTCGCATCTGTGGCTTTAAATCATAGGGGAAGGAAAATTAAAGGTTTGCTGGGAGAATTTCAAGAGAAAATATACTCTTTAGTTGGAAACAGAAGCGGTGATGGGTTTTTCTGGAAGGATTTGGAAAGAGTTAGAGAATTTATAGTTGATCTTATCAGGGGGAAGGAAGAGTTTTGGAAGAGCTGATATTTAGAGTAAAAGAATTTGAAGGACCTCTTGACCTTTTAGTTTATCTTGTAAGGCAAAAGAAAGTGGATATAAGAGAAATCCCAATCTCGGAACTTGCAGATGGTTTCATAAAGTACATGGAAGAGATGAAAGAGCTGAATATACAGCTAAGCTCTGAGTTTATAGCAACAGCTTCGTATTTAATGGAACTGAAATCGAAAGCTCTTCTTCCAAAGATAATGCCGGAGGAGAGAGAGGAATTTGAGAAGGAAAAGGAAAATCTCTACAACACAATTGAAAGCTACGCTAAGATAAAGGAACTCGCAAGGGAAGTAGCTTTCAAGGAAATAAAGGAGAGATTCCCAGTTAGAATATATAGAAGCTTTGGAACGATTGATAAAAAGATACAAAAAGTCCTTCCAAGGATAATAAATAATCTTAAATTAAAGGAAAGGATTTATAAGATAAAAACGGAAGAGATAACAGTTGAAGAGATGATGGAAAGGCTATTGAATGAATCTTTTCCAACAAAGATAGAAAAACTTTTAGAAAGTGCAAGAACAAGATACGAGCTTGTAATTATACTTCTTGCAATTTTAGAACTCATTAGAATTGGCAAGATAAGCTATTCGGAAGGGGTGTTGATACGCAGCTAAATAAAAAAGCCCTTGTTGAAGCTCTGATATTCGCATCAAAGGGAGTAACTGTAAAGAAGATACAAAAAGTTACAAAGTTGAGCCATGATGAAGTGGTAAAATTATTAGGTGAAATAGAAAAGAAATACTCTCAAGAAGATTCCGGAATAGAACTGAGAGAAGTTGAGGGAAGATACAGATTTTACACAAAGAAAGATTATGCAGATTACATAGAAAAAGCGTTAAAGAGGCAGTTTTCAAAACTTTCCGAGTCGCAGCTTGAAGTTGTAGTTATACTTGCACTTTATGGTCCTATGACAAGGAGAGAAATAGAAAGGAGAAGGGGAAAGGATAGTTCTTACATCCTTAGAGCGCTTCAGGATATGAGAGTTATAAGAAAAAAGAGAAAAGGAAGAGAAATATTGTATACTTTCACAAGATCTTTCAAAGAATCGGCCATATATGAAGAGGTAAAAGAGAAAATTGGGAGTGATGAGGTTGGAGAAAAGAAGCTTTGATAGGGATGTAATATTCTGGCTTATTTGGATATTCGCCATATTTACCCTTCTCTTGTTCGGAATATCCTTCATGCTTTCCAAGAAAATCGTGGATAGTTCTATGCAAGAAAGATATTCAGTTGTTAGCAAGTGTTTTAATTTTACAATCAATCATATATTTGATGATGTTAGAGCAAAAGTTGAGTATATATACCAAGATGCAAAAGATGATTTTACAAAACAAAAAATAGAAAAAAGCTATAGGCTCCTCATAAAAAACGACCCATCGGTGGTTGGAATAGTGGCTTTGGATGATGCACATAATGTTGTATATGCCAGTTCAAAAGAGCTTTTGGATCAAAGCATGAGCATGTTAAGTTCAATTAAACCTTCAGAAAAGATCAAGGAGATTCTCCTATCCCAAAAAAACAAACCTATTGCAGCAGTAATATACAGTAATAGATACATTTTAATACTTTACCAAGATATTTCTTCTATTATGAGATCTGCAGAAGAGTATCTTGGAGGTAAGTTCAATATAGTTTCTGAAAAAGACCTTGATGATGTAACATCATCGAAGTTGTCTTCACTTAAAATCGGCGATTTTGCAGCTTTCAAGAGTGGTCCATATATGAATGTGTATTACTATGCTTACAAGTCTCTTGATGGAAATTCCTATTACATAAATTGGAAAGAAAGAAGGAATCTTGCACCGATAATATTCAAAATTCTTGCAGTGGTCCTTGGGTTGTCTACACCTATGTTCATAATTTTATTATTTTTACTTAGAAAAGTGAAAAAGAAGATCTATTCTGATTTTGTAGAACCTATGAACAGGATGATCACCGTCCTTGAAGAGATGGTCTTTACCACGTCGACGTCTTCCGAGGAATTGGCGGCATCCTCTGAGGAACTTGCAGCCAGTACAAGGGAATTAGAAGAAAAAGGAAGGACTTTAAGTGTATTGTCAAGAGAGATGCTCGATGATATGGAACAAACCCACGATTTTTCAAAGGAAGTTACCAGCTTCTCGGAGTTCCTTATAAAATCCATGAAAGAATTTGAGATAATGACTTCAGAACTTGCCGGAGCCATACAAGAAATCTATACAATGGGTAATTTCATTCAACAGATAGGTGAGAGGATTGTTGTTCTTTCCATCAACGCCTCGATAGAAAGCTCAAGGGAAACAATAGATAGACAAGCTATCAAAACATTGGCGGAAGAAATAGGAAAACTTTCAGAAACAACAACGAAAAGAGTATCGGAAATATTTACAGCGCTTCAGAATTCTCAGGAAAAAATTGATGAACTAACAGCCGCTTTTATGAGCATTTCTAAGGAAACGGAAAGATTAAATGAAGGTTCCGTCAGGTTATTTGAAATGATAGAGAAGAACAAAAATAGCTCTGAGAAAATCACAGAAGCGGTTGAAGGGATTTTTACAGTAATAGAAGAAGTTAACTTTGCGTCTCAGAATTTGGCAGAAGCCGCAACGGAACTTTCAAAGAAAGCTTATGATGTTCAAAGGATTGTGGAAGATATAAAAGGAAAAGGAAAAAAGTTAAATGAAGAAAAGCCGGAAGAAAATGAAGAAAAGGAGGGTGAGGAAGATGTTTGACTACAGTGTATTTACAAAGGAACTTCAGGAACTTAAAGATCAAGGTCTTTATGTTTACATAAGAACCTTGGAAGGTCCTCAAGGCGCATGGCTTGAGATAGAAGGTAAAAAAGTCCTTAACCTTTGTTCCAACAACTACCTTGGTTTTGCCAACGAACCACGAATGAAGGAGGCAGCTATAAAGGCTATTGAAAAATGGGGAGTGGGACCAGGAGCTGTTAGGACAATCGCAGGGACTTTAAAAATTCATGAAGAGCTGGAAAAGGCCTTGGCAGAGTTCAAAAGAGTTGAAGCCACACTGTTCTTCCAAACTGGGTTTATATCCAATCAAGCGGTTATTCCAACTATTGTCGGTGCCGAAGATGCGATATTCTCAGATGAGCTAAACCATGCTTCGATAATCGATGGAATAAGGTTGACTAAAGCAAAAAGATATATATACAAGCATAATGATGTTGATGACCTTAAAGCAAAACTTGAAGAAGCTTCAAAAGAAAACTTCAGAAGGAAATTGATTGTAACTGATGGAGTGTTCTCAATGGATGGAGACTTGGCGCCGCTTCCAGGTATAGTCGAACTTGCAGAAAAGTATGATGCAATGGTGATGGTAGATGATGCCCATGGTGAAGGAGTCCTTGGTGAAGCTGGGAGAGGAATAGTCGATCACTTCAAGCTTCACGGAAGGGTAGATATAGAAATAGGAACACTTTCTAAAGCCTTTGGCGTTGTTGGGGGATATGTGGCGGGAAGAAAAGAATTAATAGATTACTTAAAACAAAGGTCAAGGCCATTCCTATTCAGCACACCACTATCACCTGCTGACACAGCAGCGGCGCTTGAAGCTGTAAAGATTCTTATGGAATCTGGTGAGAGAGTGGAAAGACTTTGGAACAATGCAAAATACTTCAAAGAAAAGATGAACGAACTTGGCTTTGACACAGGTCACAGCCAAACTCCGATAACCCCTGTTATGCTCTATGATGCAAAACTTGCAACTGAGTTCAGCAAAAAGCTATTTGAGGAAGGTGTCTTTGCACAGGCAATTGGTTATCCGACAGTTCCAAAAGGAAAAGCAAGGATAAGAGTTATGATCAGTGCTGTGCATACAAAGGAAGATCTTGACTTTGCCATAGAGAAATTTGCAAAAGTTGGAAGAGAACTTAATGTGATTAAGTAAGTAATTGTGGAGGTATATTATATGGAAAACTTCGTAACATATATTACGCACCCGGTTGAACTAGTATCTGGTTTTTTAGCTGTAGTATTTTTAGCGTTGCCAAGAGGTTATCTTCAAGGTTGGATAGCTTTGCTATTTGGCGACGACACACCAAAGCAAACGAAGAGGATGTCATGGAATCCTTTTGTTCATCTTGATCCGGTGGGAACTATAGCGTTCATGTTATTCGACTTCGGATGGACAAGACCTATTCCTATAAGACCGTGGAAAATGAAGTCAAGAAGATGGGGCCTGCTTGTAGTGTCTGTGGCAGGTCCCGTTATTAACTTAGTGGAAGCTCTTATATTCGCAGAAATAGCAAAATCTGTGAAGGCGAATTCCTTTACTTTTGATGTGATGTACAAGTCTGCAAAATATAGTCTGACTTATTCATTCTTTTCTTTGTTTCCTATCCCACCTCTTGATGGTTCTAAAATCCTCGGTGCTCTCCTTCCAGAAGATTATATGGAATGGTATGTGAAATACCAGGTTTATGGAATACTTTTCATGCTGGGCATTCTAGTGCTTTGGATACTTCCCATAATGATGAATCCATTTGTCAGATTTTTCGACATGTTGATAAGCTCAATAATTGGATTGTGATAATAAAAAGCGAATTTCCAAATACGCTTTTTTCTAACACAATTCTACCAAATGGTAATAATGTGGTAGAAATAGATGGTAGAATTATCTGGGAATTTTTGAAGTTCCTTAATAACTTAAAAAATTTGTATGACTGCATTACAAGCGTGCAAGTTTTTGTTTTAAATTCAATAACAGGAGGGGTAATTCTTGAAATGTAAAAAATGTGGCAGACCTGCATCCATAAAGCTTGTTGTATACAACCTTAAGCTTTGCGATAAGCACTTCCTTGAATTTATAGAATCAAGGGTAGAGAATGCTATAAAGAAATTTAAGATGTTTACGAGGAAAGACAGAATCCTTGTCGCGGTATCTGGTGGGAAAGATAGCATGGTTTTGTGGTACATACTTGTCAAGCTTGGCTACAACGCTGATGGACTTTTTATAAAGCTAGGACACGATTATCAGGTTAGCCCTGCTTATGAAAAGGTTAAAAAACTTTCTGATATGCTTAACAGGCCTCTCATAATAGAAGATGCTACAGAGTATTTATACGGCCTTTCTACTTTTGAGGCTGCGAAAATATTGAGAAGACCCGCCTGCTCATTTTGCGGAATGGTTAAAAGATATCTTATGAACAAAGCTGCTGTTGAGAATGACTACGATGTTCTTGTGACAGGCCATAACCTTGATGATGAGGCGACGGTTCTTCTTGGTAACATCCTTCACTGGCAAACAGGATACATAACAAGAAGCTATCCAGTTCTTGAAAAAACCCATGAGAAGTTCGTTAAAAAGGCAAAACCTTTGGTGTTGAACTATGAAGAGCATATCAAACTTTACGCAAAAAAACGTGGTATAGATTTTCTCCCAACATCATGTCCATTTTCGCTTGGTGCTACTTCAAAGATCTACAAAAACATAATCCGTCAGCTTGAAGATGAACAAAGAGGGATAACTCTTTCCTTTTACCTCGGGTATCTAAGGGAAAAGGAAAATATATTCAAAATAGAAGAAAACACTCCACAGCTCCATAGCTGCGAAGTCTGCGGCTATCCTACCACAGCTAAAGTATGTTCTTTTTGTAGGAGTAGAAGGAGACTACAAGAGAAGTTGGAAAGAAAAAATTCGATTTAAAGTATAGTCCATTATTCATTCTTCATCGACTTTGGATAAGGTAGGGTTGAGTCAAGTG
Organism: Thermotogaceae bacterium; assembly: GCA_027065235.1. Lineage (GTDB taxonomy): Bacteria > Thermotogota > Thermotogae > Thermotogales > Thermotogaceae > JAGHBG01. Next base: position 21,716 of record JAMOOR010000383.1, read on the forward strand.
TTGGGGGTTAAACGAAAAATGTGTAAAACATGATAGAGGTATGAGAAGCTAAGAAGGATAGGAAGTGTTATAATTTGTTTACACAATTTTTGGAATAAGTCTCAGCTCAGGGAGTTTTTTAAATAAGAAAAAGGAGGGCACTGATATATGAAAATCGATGCAGTTATAGAAAAGTACATAAGCCGTGAAGAACAGAGGAGATATTTGTTTTTAAGCTTTCCCGCATGGATCATCGTATCCTACGGGGTTCTTCTTGGAACATTTACTACAAAGGACGTCTTAGCTGATTTTGGAAATTCTTCTACCATCTCTCAAGCTTTTTTAAAAAGTTCTGTTTTCATAGGGATGCTTGTTGGTGCGTTCTTGTCAGGATTCATATCTGATACATTAGGAAGAAAAGTTTCAATAAACCTGTATCTTTCATTTTCTGTTATTTTTACATTCTTGGGTGGTTTTTCTTCGTCTACACTTTCTTACACTATATTTAGAACCTTAGCTGGATTTGGATTTGGAGGGTTGATGCCATCTGTTAACGCTTATCTGAGCGAAGTAACATCAGTTAGACTGAGAGGAAGATATCTTGTACTTCTTGAATCGATGTGGGCAATAGGAAGCATTTTGGTTGGTGTTGTCCACATAACTTTGGGAAAATTGAGCTGGCGTTGGGATTATTGGATGATGGCCTTAGGATCTCTTCTTTTCATCTGGTATTTAAGAATTCCAGAAAGTCCAAGATTTGTATTCATGAAAAATGGGAAAGAAGCCCTTGAAAAACTTCTTGGAGTAACTATAAAAGAAAAAATAGAACCGATAAAGAAGGCAAAAGTACCAGTATACGAATTGTTGAAAAAGCCCTACACTTCAAGAACCCTTATGATTTGGAGTGTTTGGTTTGTTTTGAGCATAGTTTATTACGGGATATTCTTGTGGCTTCCAAGTATCTTTGCTGCAAAAGGGCTTGTAGAAAAATCTATGACATTAACCTTTCTTATGATGGTTTTTCAACTCCCTGGTTATTTGCTTGCAGCCTACCTTATAGAGAAAATCGGTAGAGTTAAGTCTATGCTGTTATTTTTGTTTGGAACAGCTCTAACTTCTCTTGGCTTTGCACTTGTTCAAAGTAGTGCACTATATATAACATTTGCGCTCCTTACAAGTATTTTTTGTTTAGGAGCATGGGGATTGGTTTACGCTTACACCCCAGAGCTTTACCCAACTTCTTTTAGAACAACTGGAAACGGTTCTTCAGGTACCATAACAAGAATAGGTGGAATAATTGCACCATATATAGTACCTATTTTCAAAGGGAAAGTTTTAAGCCTGCTTCTTTTCTTCTCAGTTCTTCTTTTTTTGGTTGGAATACTTGTAGCGGTTTACGGGGTAGAAACTAAGGAGAGTGAAATAAACTGAAAAGCTACAACATAGTCGTTGAAGGAACGGTTGGTTCAGGGAAAACAACCCTAATAGCTTTGCTAAGCAAAGAGTTAAGCTTAACTCCATATTATGAACTAAGTGACCTTATGATAGAAAAAATGCTTCCAAAGTTTTATCGTGATAGAAAAAGATGGGCTTTTACTCTGCAAATGCTTTTTTTGACAGTAAGGTATGAACAAATAAAAGAAGCCTTTAAAAAAGGCGGAAGTATACTTGACAGATCGATATTTGGAGATGTCGTATTCGCACAGATGCTTTATGAGGATGAAGATATGACAGAGGACGAAATATCAGTTTATAAAAGGCTTTATCAAAATCTGATAGAAGAAGCTCCTACACCTGATATGATGATATATATAAGAATTCCAACAAAGTTGGCTGTTGAAAGAATCAAAAAAAGGGCAAGAGAATATGAGCTTGAAGCAGAATATGAATACTGGGATATGCTTAACAAATGGTATGAAAAATTCATAGAGAGTTACAATATCTCGCCTGTTCTAATAATAAACGCCGATAGGTTCGACTGGGTAAATAACGAAAAAGATAAAAAAGTTGTTGTGGAAAAAGTGAAGGAAGCTTTAAAAAAGATAGATCATGGTGAAAGGAGAATTGAGGTGTGAAATACGGAGTAAAATCCAAATTGATAACACTTATCATTTTCATGCTACATGTTTCAATGTACGCTGAATCTATTAACTTCTCTTTGAACCCATTGTACGATATAACGCAAAATACATATAAAATCACGATGAAGGGTTTATATGATTCAAAATACCTTCAGGTTGGAGGAGATGCGTATATAGCAAATGACAATTTTTATTACGATCCCACTCATTATAGATTTTACTTTGGAGGTTATTTTAATGTTAAAGAAGGATTTGTAAAATTCAACATCAACAAGTTTACAGTAAAAGCAGGTAGACTTATCTTAAAAGATTTTGTTGATAGCCCTTATTCAGTCTTTCTATCCGGCGCCGGGATTTCCGCTCCTTCTATTTTATTCTCTTACTCTTCTGAAAATTTCTTTTATCGGACGCAATGGATACTTCTTTCAAAGAATGTTCCCAACTTCAATCATTTGGACAGAGGTGTTGTATTTAAAACTTATGGAATAAAGATTGGTAAAATACGTTTCGCCTTCCAGGATAGCATCGTTTATGCAAACAGGTTATTTGACTATGAATACTTTTTTAGTCCAATACCAAGTTTCTTAACCCAATACACTCTGTATGCTAATAAACCATTCTATCAAAGCTGGGATGATAACAGTTTAATGGGCTTTTTTGCAGATTATCATTCAAAGGAATTATACCTATATGCACAGATATTGATTGACGATCTCAACATGAACAGATTCTACGGAGGTTTTCAGAATCCAGACAAAATTGCATGGTCTGTTGGAGGAAAGATTAAAACAAAAATTGGTGAGTTTGGCTTGTATCATGCAGGAGCTACTAAATATACCTTTGAATCAAGGGCCTTTGAAACTGGTTATGTTCTCTTTCCGGAATCAGTTGTTACAGTTCATGGTGGAACAAGAACTCTTCTTCCTGAGGAAAATTATGTTGGTTTTAAATATGGTGAAAATACATTGGCTTTTTTTGTTACTTACAGCAACTATATAATGAAAGGAAGTCTTGACGTTTCGTTAGAGTACATATTATCTGGGCCAAAATCCTATAACAATCCATGGCAAGATTTGTCAACGTGTCCTGAATATACCCATCTGCTTGACGATCCAAAGATAGATAAAACTTCAAAACTTTATGCTTCATATTCGAGGGAATTTTTCAAGAATTTTTTAATATACACTTCAGTCTCGTACATTGACATAAAAAACAAACTTGAGGCACTCCCAACCGCAGATGGCGGAGATTACGTATTAAAGCCAACGAATGAAAATGAAAACAAAATTTCTCTTGTGATTGGATTTTCATTGAAGTTCGATCTCCTTAAACTCTTTTAAAACGTTTTTCACTTTTTCTTTTATGCATATTCCACATAAGTAACACCTTGACCAGCGGCAATCTTGGGTTATTTCTCCCTTCAGAGCTTTTTTATACTCCTCAACCAAAAATTTCTTATCTATTCCTGCCCATATATGATCCCATGGCGTGTCCTCGTCAAATCTTACACCTTTCAAATATTTATTGGGGTCTATACCAATATCATCAAAAGCCCTAAGCCATTTTTCAAAGGAGAAATGCTCTGTCCATTCGTCGTATATCTGACCAAGCTCATTAACCTTCAATATCACATCAAACATCTCTCTTCCCGATCTTGATAAAACCCCCTCTACAAAGCTTTTCTTTGGGTTGTGTACATCTACTTTTGCAAATCGCTTTCCCTTTGCCAGTATCTTTATCTTTTTGTAAGCTTCATCAATGCTAATTTGATCAGCAAATTGAAAAGGTGTATGTGGTTTTGGAACGAAGATTGAAACTGAAGCTCTTACATCCTTAAATCCCATTCTTTTTATTCTTTTAATCATACTCAAAATGCTGTATATATCTTCTTCAGATTCCGTTGGGAGGCCAATCATGAAGTAAAGTTTTACTCTTCTCCATCCGGCATTGAGGGCAGCTTCTGCAGTTTTATAAATATCATCATCGCTTATGGTTTTGTTTATAACATTTCTCAACCTCTGAGAAGCTGTTTCAGGTGCAAATGTAAGGCCTGTCTTTCTTATTCCAGCTATTCTGCTGGCAATTTCTATTCCAAAGCTATCCACTCTTGTTGATGGCAACGATAATGCTACCATCCTTTCTTTTAAAACCTCATTTATCAGAACCTCTGAGAGCTTATCAATAGCTGTATAATCCATCGTCGAAAGCGATAGTAAAGATAGCTCTTCATACCCTGTGTTGTCCAAAAGTTCTCTTGCATATCCAACAATCTTATTAGGATCTCTTTCCCTAACCGGCCTATAGATCATGCCTGCATGACAGTATCTACAGCCCCTCGTACATCCCCTCATTACCTCTATCACAGCTCTGTCATGAACACTTTCTATATGTGGCAAAATTTTCTTTAGTGGAGGCGGAAATTTATCGATATCAGAAAGAACTCTTTTTCTAATCGGAATCGGTGCTGTGCTTTTAATAGGAACAATTTTCTTTCCGATTTGCTCGTAATATAAAGGAATATACATCCCTTTAATTGCTGATAAAGCGCTGATCTTTTCTTCCCTTTTTTGATCTTTTGTTTCTTTAAGAATCTGCGCAATTTCAATGATGGCTTCTTCTCCATCTCCGACTAAAATTGCATCGAAAGCTTGAGAGATCGGTTCTGGATTCATGCTAAGTGGTCCGCCGCCAATAATAATTGGATCCCTTTCTTTTCTCTCCAAGGCTTTTACTGGTATCTTGGAAAGCTTTAGAACTTCTATAACATTTGTATAAGAAAGTTCATACTCAAGTGATATGCCAATAGCATCCATTTCTCTTAACGGAGTCTTAGATTCCAAAGTAAAAAGCGGAATATCATATTCCTTCATTTTTTCTATCATGTCTGGCCAAGGAAGGTAGGCTCTCT
>JAMOOR010000384.1 GCA_027065235.1 Thermotogaceae bacterium
AGTCCCATACCATTTCCCTCAAGAAGTTTTACTCCATTAAACTCCGGTGGATTATGAGATGCCGTTATTACAACTCCGCCATTTAAGTTGAGTTTTCTACATCCGAACTGAACAGCCGGGGTCGGTACTATACCGAAATCCACTACATCAACTCCACTTTCAAGAAGAGCAGAGATGGCAGTATTTTTTAAGGATTCTCCTGACAGCCTCGTATCTCTTCCAATGGCCACCACCGGCCGCTGAACCTTACTTTTTATATAAGCTCCAAATGCCCTCAGTAATTTGTGAACAAACTCCGGGTTCATCTTATCTGGAAAAACTCCTCTTACGCCAAATGTTCCAAATATCCTACCCATCTGCACCATCCCCTGTCCCAAAATTTCATGATAACCTCGCTCTTGAGTCAATTCTATCACAACAACCCCAACATGCTCGATCAGGTTACATTTGACTGCGTATAAAATGATAAAATCTCGATGGAATTCAACAAACAATTGTGAAATATCTCATTAATCGGGGGTGCTATTGTGAAAGGTACCAGTGACACTATGAAGAAATGGGGGCTTTTTTTAGCGATAGGGGCGCTTTTAGCTATCGTTTTACCTTTTTTCATATACAGTCTAACACCGAAAAGAAGGGTGGAGAAAAAATACGTTCTTAGAGATATTGATACTATAGAGGAGCTTATAAAATATGGGGATATATCAACAATGTATGAGGAGCTCTCAAAGAAAATGATTCGGGAGCTTGAATACCAGAAGATTTCCCTGCCAGAAAAGTTTCATAGGATGGATTTCTTTTTAAGGATACAGCCGATATTGAGCGAAGCGAAGGATCAAAACACAAAAATAATATTTGGAGTTCCATCATATTATCCAGTTCTTCCATTTAAGGCCCGCTTTGTTGATGGAAAGCTATATGTGGTAGAAAGCGTGACTGATCTTTTAAAACCTGGTAATGAGATAGTAAAGGTGGATGGAAAAAATGTGAGGGAATTTTTAAATTACTTGGAAATACTGGCACCTGCCGATTCTCCGGCGCTTCTGTATAAGAAAACCCAAGAAAGGTTCTTCCAGCTTCCTTTCATAGAAAGAAGGGAAAAATACACACTTGAGGTTAAAGGAAAAGGAAAGATAACGATTTCTTACGTCCCAAAAAGCTCATACATTGAAAAACTCAGAGAGATTAGGGGGCATGAATGGGACTATAAATTTGAAACACTTGGTGATATAGGGTTGCTCCGCTTTAGAACTTTCAATCTGTATGGGCAAGATATACAAGATCTTGAAGATCTCTTAAAAAGCCTGCCCTCAAAAAACTTAAGATATCTCGTAATTGATTTAAGGGATTGTGAAGGTGGTAGTATGAGCATTCCCCTCAAAGTACTTGCTCACTTTGTGGAGAAAGAGGTGAAGTTCGAGAGAGAATACGCAATAAGAACCTCACAGTTTTGCGGTGGTCAAGGGAATGGAAAAATTCAAGAGAAAACCATGGTGTATTCCATCAAACCCAAAAAGCCTATGGCAAAAGCAAAACTCGTTGTATTGGTCGATAGAACAACATCAAATGAAGCTTTGGATTTTGCATATCTTGTGGAAAAAACAGGCCTTGGAGAGGTGTACGGAGAAATCCCTGATCAGAGCTTATCTCATACCTTCATGGTGAGTGGAAAATCTTTGCCTTCAGTTGGAATGTTTGCTTCCATATCCTGTGCAAGGTGGAACGATAAAGGAAAATTGGTGGTTAAAAATCCCGTGAGACTAAGCACGCAGGATTACATAGGTTTTCTATCTGGAAAAGAAGATGTCCTCCTTGAAAATGTTTTAAAATTATTAAAGTCATTTAGGTAACAATAATGTTGCCCTTTCATGAAATCATGAATTTTTATCAGAATTTATCGTCATAGAAGTAGAGGTTGAATCCTAAAAAGGTGGTGTAAAGCTATGAAAAGAGTGGCAGCTGTTCTTGCATTTCTTCTGGTCTTATCTTTGCTTTTTGTAAGCAGTTGTAATCCGGTTTCTACACCAGAAGAAGAAGAAAGTAGAGAGAAAGAAATAACGCTTTTGAGCCCATTGAACGAAAGCGGGTATTACCCAAACGAAGTGTTTTTGAGGTGGGGAGGTATAGATGGAGCGTCGAGTTATAAGATTTACCTATCCACAGAAAAGGATGATGTTGATAACGAAAAGGATTCAGCTCTAGTTAGCACATCCAGCTGGCCTTCATTAAAAGTTTCTGTTGATTACGGAGAAAAGTATTACTGGAAAGTAACAGCCAAGTCCTCAGATGAGATTTATAAGAGCCCTGCATGGAGCTTTTCGACTAGAGATTCAGCTGATAGAAGATATTTATTAGCTTTGGGAGAAGATTCAATGAATGTTCTCGATATAGAAAATCCGGTGGGAATTGTAAAGGTCTTTCAAGACACTATCAACTCCAGCATATCTGCTTTTGAGGCGACGGAAACGGCAGGTGCAATTTATGCGTTCGTAGCTAAAGGGTACGATGGAATTTCTGTGTATGATTTTTCCGATTTTACAAATCCAATTGAAGTTGCCAGCTTCCTTACAAGCGACAGAACTTATTCTTTTGACCTGACACTTATGGAAGATAAGATATTTATTGCAAGAGGTTATGATGGGGTGGTTGTTGTAGATGTTTCTACACCAGAAGTGCCACACCGTGTAAAAGACATTCCTGCCGATGAATATGGAGATTACTACACCAGAATAAAAGCTTTTAAAACAGATGATGGAAGAGAATATATCCTTGCCTTATCTGACAACGATAAAATGATGGTGATAAATGCCAGCTTACTAGAAGTTGCAACTGTCCTGAATTTTGAAGATGACTTGAAGATACATTCCATGTTTTATGATGGAAAATATCTTTACGTTACAAATGATGAAGAAGGGCTTTCAATATACGGTGTGGAGAATTTCGAAAAGTTAGAGAAACTCTCAAGTATTAGTGTAGGAAAGGGCTTTTTGAGCCAAGAATATGATGTTTTTGTCAAAGGTAACTACGCGTTCATAGCGGCTGATAGCATATTTGCTGTGGTTGATGTAACGGATAAAACTTCTCCAGAAGTTACAGCTGAGATAAAAGTGGTAGGTGCAAAGAAAATCATCCACGGTGGAGATAAAATCTATCTTATTGGAGATAGCCTCGGAAGTTTTAGTTATTGGCTTAATGTAGTTGACGTATCGTTCCCAGAAAATCCAAAACTTCTTGGAACTTACAGGAGCTTGAATGGAAAGGCAATAGGTGGTGCTATATTTGACGACACCTTTTATCTTGCTGGCGAAAATGGTGCTATTTTAAAGCTCGATGTATCTCAACCTGTAGGAATTTCCGAAAAGGAAAAGGTTGATGGTTATTCAGGTTACAGAATGAGCGTTAGCGGAAATAGAGTATTTGCAATTAAAACTGATGGATACAATGTTTATGAAATAAACGGAGGTATAGTATTGAAAAAAATATACGATTCTGGATTCATAGGAGACGGAGTTATGGTTAGTTCGGTATATACAGATGATAAGAACCTCTACATTGGTTTCATAGATGGGAAAGTGTATATATACTCCCAGGAAAGCCCTGAGAAAGCAGCGGAATATCCCATCGACCTTCGGGATTATTCGGCGTCGATCATCGGAATTTACACGTGGGAAGGTCATGCCTACATAGCAAGCAATAATCTTAAAAACGGTATATTTGTCATTAAGCTAGGTGAAACCCCTACCGGTTCTTATGAAAAGTTCCTACCTATTGATGGCGTTGTAAAAATGGTGGGAAAAGAGGGGAGAATTTATGTTTTAACAGAAAGAGCAGTCTACACCCTTGATATTACAGATACATCAGATCCTAAAATCATCTCTGAAGCTCCCGTTAAAAACGGCGTCTCACTCTATGTTGATTCAAACGGTACAATCTACGTTGGAACCTATGAAGATATAAGTGGCTCATCAAAGTTGGTGATCTTAAACAGCGGCTTCAGCCATGAGATTTCTCTTCCATCTTATGTTCAATCTATGGAAAGGATAGGAGATTATCTTTATCTTTCACTATTCACCGATGGCATAGCGGTTGTTGACGTATCGAACATAGATTCCCCAGAGATAGTAGGATGGTATAGTACTGTAAACGCACATGATATAAAAGGATACTAATAGGGGTCCTCCATTAAGAAAAAGGGACAAAATTGCCCCTCTTGTTCTTAGCGAGCCACAAAATCTCCGATTTTGTAGCATGTTGCCGCACTTCGAGCGATAACACAATTCATCCCATTATGCCTCTTCAGCTACATTATCACTAGAGGATACGCCTTAGTCCTTCTAACGGTATTACGAGATATATTAAAAGCCCTTGAAGTTTTTGATATGTTCCCATCGTATTCTGCGAGTTTATTCAGCACAAATTCACAAACTTTATCAGGTGACAATTTACGCAGATGGTGATATACATTAACAGAGCTATGCATATTTTATGTTACCTCCATGTATGAGTTTTTACAGTATAAGCAGGAGGAGGTTAAGGGAAAGTAATTAGTCAATATCTCCCCGTATAGCTGGGAGCTTTAGCTTTACAACTATTGAAAATACAAGCTGTTAAGTGTTACAATTCAACATCGGCAGGGGGTAGTTCAGGTGGCAGAACGCCGGAATCGGGATCCGGAGGTCGCGGGTTCAAATCCCGCCCCCCTGACCATTCTTTCTAATTATACTTGAATGACCTCCAACAAAAAATTCCTCTCTTTTTATCTGCTATAATCAAGTTGAGGTGATATGCAGTGAAAAAACTCCCTATTGGGGTTAGTGATTTTTATGACATGATAAAGAAGAATTACTACTATGTGGACAAATCTCTTTTAATAAAGGATATTGTTGATCTACCGGGGGTAGTAAAACTAATTACACGCCCACGCCGTTTTGGAAAAACACTTAACATGAGGATGCTTGAGCAATTCTTTTCTATGGAAGGTGAAGAAGGACTCTTCGATGGTTTAAAAGTATGGCAAGAGAAGGCTTTATTAAAGGACTATTACCATCAATACCCAACCATTTTTATCACATTCAAAGAGATTAAAGATACAACTTGGGAAAATGCTAAGGTGCATTTAAAAGCTAAATTCTCAGAGGATATAAAAAAATACCTCCAAAATGAAATGATAAGAAAAGGCGATAGAGATTATTTAGAGAAAGCAGCAAGTAAGGAACTTGAAATAGAAGAATATATGCTCTTGCTAAAAACGCTGACAAGAATATATTATGAGCTTTATAAGAAGAAAACAATACTTCTTATTGACGAGTACGATGTTCCGATAGAAGCGGCTTATACGTATAAGGAGAAGGATTCTGACTATTACGACAATATGGTGACTTTCATGAGAAACCTTTTAACAGCTGCTCTTAAAGACAATGAGTATTTAGAGTTTGGAATCTTAACGGGAGTGTATAGGGTCGCAAAAGAGTCAATATTTTCAGGGCTTAATAATCTCGAGGTGTTCACA
>JAMOOR010000385.1 GCA_027065235.1 Thermotogaceae bacterium
TATCCACTTATTCTTTTTGAACCAGAATATTACCAATATGATACTTATAGCTGACCAAATTATAACATAAAACGACGCAAAAGGACTGTTTTGAAGAGGAAGTTTAACATTCATTCCATAAAAGCTCGTTATAACAGTTGGAATTTCCATAATTATGGTGACAACCGCAAGAACCTTCATAACTATATTCAAATTGTTGGAAATTATTGAAGCGTATGCATCCATCATCCCTGCCAATATATCACTGTATATATTCGCTGTGTCTATGGCCTGGCGATTATCAACGATAGCGTCTTCCAATATGTCTCTATCTTCTTCGTAAAGCGGGATGATGTTCCCCTTCATCAATCTTTCAAGGAGTATTTCGTTGTATCTGAGGGCGGTTACGAAGTAAACAAGCCCCTTTTCCAGTTTCATCAGTTCAACTATTTCTTTATTCCTTAAAGATCTGTTAAGCTCCTCTTCTATCTCATCTATTCTAAGCTGTATTTCTTTCAATATTCTCAGATATTCGTTGGCGTTCAAGTGCAATATTTGAAATATCATCTTGCTTCTTTTCTTTATATCTATCTTTCCATTCAAAATATTGTCGTCTATGAACGAAAACCTCCTCTTAGACACCACAACAGTGTGTTCTGGAGTGATTATGATACCTACAGAGGATGTTTTATAAGGGACATGGCTGTCTCGGGGCATCTTTATGGGAGGTTTTAGTATTATTAGTATGTAGTCTTCATCTATTTCAACACGAGCTCTTTCTTCTTCATCCAAAGGGTCTATGATGAAGTCTTCATCAACGTCGGTGAGTTCGATGACCATTTTTATTTCCTCTGGTGTTGGATCGATAAGCCTTATAAAATCTCCCTTTTGAGGTTCTTCAATCTTTTGCACTTTTCCGTTAGACTTTTTGAAAATCTCCATCATGAATATCACCTTCTTTATTCTACCACTTTGATATAATTCCCAGAGGGAGGTATAGCGATGAGAAGTATACTACAAAATCACTTTGATGAGTTTTTGGAGATTTTGAAGTATGATAAAACAAAGTGGCATGAGTTTTGGCAGGATTATCGTAAAAAGTATGGCCCTGTTATCCCAAACTATGAAAAGCTCCATGAGCTCGATGAGAGAAAAATTAAAAATCTTTTAGATTCACTAACAAGACCAGAGCTTGATAGATTAAAACAATACTGGGATGAAACAAAAGTGAATGGTAAAAGAAGAGTCTCAAAAGCCCTAAGAGATCATTCAAAGGAGCTTGAACTTTCAAAAGCGGACTTTGTCGTGTTTCTATTTGGTGGACTTGGACTAAGCACTTTCAGTGTGGTTGATGGATTGAGGGAAAAGATAGTACTTATCGATCTTGTAAAGGTTTGGAGAGATGGAAAAATAGAGGAATTGGAAGATGTAGTACTCGATAGTGTTTTCAAATTTAGAAAGGGGGAGAGGTATGGGAGTTAACCTTAAAGGAAGGTCACTTCTAACACTTCTTGATTACACACCAGAAGAGATTAGGTATCTTCTTGATATTTCCCATCAGGTTAAAGCAGAATCAAGGGCAAGAGAAAAGCATAGAAGATTTGAGGGAATGACCCTTGCGATGCTATTTGAGAAACGATCAACGAGAACAAGACTTGCTTTCGAAACGGCTTTCACTGAGGAAGGTGGCCATGCGATATTCCTTTCAAAGAACGATATACAGCTTGGTGCTAAAGAATCGATAGAAGATACAGCTAGAGTTCTTGGGAGAATGGTTGATGCGATAATGTTCCGTGGATTCGAGCAAAGGACCGTGGAAATACTTGCAGAATATTCGGGAGTCCCTGTGTACAACGGCCTTACAGATAATTACCATCCAACACAAGTTTTGGCCGATCTCATGACGATTGAGGAAAACTTTGGAAAACTTAAAGGGGTAAAACTTGTTTTTATGGGCGATGGAAGGAACAACATGGCAAATTCTTTGATGATAGGTGCTGCTAAAATGGGACTCCACTATGTGATTGTTTCCCCAGAAAGCTTAAGACCAAGAAAAGAACTTGTAGAAAAGGTCATGGAAATAGCCAAGGAAACCGGTGCCAAGATCGAGTTTACAGACAACGTTGACGAAGGAGTAAAAGGAGCCGATGTCATATACACAGATGTTTGGGCATCAATGGGCGAGGAAGATAAGCTTCAAGAAAGGATAAAACTGCTTAAGCCATTCCAAGTTAATAAAGAGCTTATGAAGAATACGGGAAAGGAAGAGACGATATTCATGCATTGCTTGCCAGCAGTGAAAGGACAAGAGGTTACATTTGATGTTATAGAGGGTAAACAAAGCAGGGTGTGGGATGAAGCAGAAAACAGAAAACATACAATAAAAGCTGTTATGATTGCTACACTCCTTTAAAAGTGTGAATATAGTGGTATAATTCTAAACATCATACCTTTTTAGAAAAGGGGGGGTATTTGTGAGAAAAGTTTTAGCGGTATTACTTTTAACACTTGCGATGGTATTTTTTGCAGCGGTTAAAAACCCAGACACCATCATTGATGTAACCATAGGTGAACCAGACACTCTTGATGTTCATCAAGCTTATGATACGTCAAGTGGCGAGGTTATTTACAACGTTTATGAAAACCTCATTCAGTACAAAGGCAGCAGTCTTTCCGAGTTCGAACCAAGACTTGCTACAAAGTGGGAAATCCTCGATGGAGGAAGAACCTACAAATTCTACATAAGAAAAGGTGTTAAATTCCACAACGGTGATGTTCTTACACCAGAAGATGTTGAATACTCCTTTGAAAGAGCTCTTATCCTTGACCCAGCTGGTGGGCCAGTTTGGATGCTCTGGGATGCGTTCTATGGTATAGACAGCCTTGAGGGTATGGTTAAGAAGGTACTTGGAGTAAGCTGGTCTGATATGTTCGACGAAAATGGAAATCTTAAGCCAGAGTACCACGACAAACTTGTTCAGTTCTACAAAGAATACATCGATCCAGTTGTTGAGGTAGAGGGCGATGCTGTTGTATTCCATCTTAAAGAACCATTTGGTCCATTCCTCAATGTCATAGCTCAAAGTGCAAATTGGGCAGCTATAATTGACAAAAAATGGTGTGCATCCATAGGATGTTGGGATGGAAACGCTGAAGGATGGTGGAAATTCCACGATATAAGAAAAGAAGAATCGCCACTTTACGCAAAGGAAAACGGAACCGGACCATTTAAGCTTGTAGAATGGGACAGAGCTCAAAAGAAAGTTATTCTTGAAAGATTTGACGATTATTGGAGGGAACCCGCTAAGGTTAAGAAGGTTGTTATCTGGACAGTCAGCGAATGGAGCACAAGAAGAGCAATGCTTGAAAGAGGAGACGCTGACATAGTTGCTGTTCCAACCCAGTATCTACCGCAGGTTGAAGCTATGAAGGGTGTTACGGTAATTAAGCCACTTCCAACGCTTATCGTTACATCTCTCCACTTCAATTGGACAATCAAAAAAACCAGTAAATACATTGGTTCTGGAAAACTCGACGGTGAAGGAATTCCACCGAATTTCTTCAGCGATATTCATGTGAGAAGAGCGTTCATCTGCGCTATGGACTACGATGCTCTTATTGACGACGTTCTCCACGGACTCGGAAGGAGAATACCAACCGACCTTCCAGAAGGCCTCCTTGGATTTGAAGAGGACCTTCTTTACAGCGACTACGCGCCAAACTACGATCTTGAGTGTGCAAGGGCTGAATTGCAAAAAGCTTGGGATGGAAAGGTTTGGGAAAAAGGCTTTAAGATGACACTCCTTTACAACCTTGGAAACGATACAAGAAGAGTAGCTGCAGAAATGCTCAAGACCAATATAGAATTCCTTAATCCTAAATTCCATATTGAAGTAAGAGGCGTTGAATGGCCAACATACCTCGACGCTACAAAGAACGGATATGCTCCCGCATTCATCATAGGATGGCTTGCAGACTACCCAGATCCACACAACTTCATATTCACTTACTACGACTCCAAGGGAGTGTATGGACACAGGCAAGGTAAAGATTTCTGTGACTTTGTTTCCACACCAAGAGATGAACTTGGTGGAAAGAGCTTGGATCAGCTTATAGAAGAGGCTGCAAAGATTGCTGACCCTGCAAAGAGAAAGGAACTTTATGTAAAGGTTCAGGAATTTGCCATGAAATACGCTCTTGGAGCCCCACTTTATCAAGGAATGGGCTTTAGGGTCCAGAGAAGCTGGATAAAGGGTTGGTACTACAATCCAATGAGACCAGGAAACGACTTCTATAGCCTTTACAAAAGCGAAGAATAAAGAGTAGTTGATAGGATTTAAAAGGGCGGGTTTGTTGCCCGCCCTTTTGTAATGGAAAGAGGTGGTGATGTGCTTAAAAACATCGCGTGGATAACCTCTAATGTCTTCTTTTTCATAGGTGTTGGGCTTTTGATAATATCTATAATTCTCTTTGAAATAGGAACGAAATATATGAGACAAAAGAAGGATTTAAAAAGAAAAGAATACGATAAAAGAGGTTGGAAATTTCTTGCCTATGCGGGAATATTTTTCGCAGTATCGCTTCTTTTGAGTTTTGTTGCTTGAAGTTCTTATTTTGGGACATTAAAGTGTGTAAAAAGAGGTAAGACATTGATACTTGCATTTTTGGGATATTTTGATAGGAGGAGGGGTAAGATGAAGAAAGTTTGGGTGGTTATTTTAGTTGCTTTTATGCTGTTTTCTGTAGGATTTTCTCAAAGTAGCTATCAAGCTTTGTATGAGGAGTTTGTTCAGTACAGGGACTCATACAACGTAGAAGGTATGAAAAGCTTGATATCTGAATTGGAAAAACTTCAAAGCAAAGATTACAAACTCTACACGTTGTTAGCTGATGCTATTGTTGAGTACACACTTTGGGGTGCTCCTGACAATGCAGATAAAAAAGCGATGTATGAAAAAGCGATAGAGTACGCTGATAAGGCGATAGAGCTCAATAAAAACTACGCCTATGCCTATTTTGTTAAAGGGGCTGCTATTGGAAGGCTTGCACAATATGCTGGTATCATAAAGAGCTTATTCCTCTTGGGCGATTTTGATAAAAGTTTCAAAAAGGCTATTGAGCTTGATCCAAAGTGTTTCAGAGCTTATGTCGCAATGGGAATGAGATACAGGGATGTTCCATGGCCAATGAGAAACTATAAAAAATCAGAGGAATACCTTAAAAAAGCAATAGAAATAGAACCGAAATACATAAACTCTTATCTGGAACTTGGGATTTTATACGAAGTGTGGAACAAAAAAGATAAGGCAATAGAGATGTTTAAGAAAGTTCTTGAGATGCCTCCAATGAAAGGCTTTACAGCACTGGGGCTTGAAGCTAAGAAAACGGCAAAACAGCATTTGGAAAAGTTGAAGTAATATTAATTTACAGAAAGAACAGATTCTCTTTCCATTATATCCGTGGGTAGAATAAGTTTGTGGTTTTAACCTTT
>JAMOOR010000386.1 GCA_027065235.1 Thermotogaceae bacterium
TTCCTTCACAAGTGGTCTCTGAGGATTTTTATCCTCTCCACTTCCGTTCATGTACACATCCTTTAATTTCTGTAGCTCATCAAAGACAATTATTCCTATCTTTTCTTGTCCTCTTAGCTCTTCTTCCATATATACAAATGGATCTATCCTTCTACTTTCAATAAGTTCCTTTGTGCTAAGTTCTACTTTGAAAAATTTTAAAAGCCCTGCTTCAAACTTTTTACTTTTTTCTTGCAGTTTTCTGTATGAATCTTCGTCTATGAAAAATAAGTCGACAACATCTCTATAATTTGAAACAAGCTTACCCCGTAGATCAAACCAATACACCTGATGAGATTGACTGAAGTTCTCATCTTCTAACAGTTCATCTATTACATAAGACAAAAGCGTAGATTTACCAGAAGATTTAGGTCCATATACAAACAAAATGGCATTTGGTTCTGACTTTAAATACGCTTTTAGTTCCTCTTTTTCTTTCTCTCTATCCCAGAATTTCACACGACACCCCTCCCCACCATTGATTGTATCACGGAGAGAAAGAGAAAAGGTGTAATAACATTAAGAACATGAAGAGAAGAGTTCCTTTATTTTCCTTCTTCTTAAGTGCCATTACATATACAACTTTATACACAAAAAGCGCTATCAAAAATCCCAAAAACGATCTGTATATGGAAACGAATATGGGAGCTTTTATGTGAGTAAAGGTATTGAATGTTGATGATAAGGCTATAGAACCGAAAAATTCGTAAACAAAGCTCCATCGGCTTTCCCTCTTAAAAAATAGAAACAAAAAGATGTACCCAAAAAGTTCTTTAAAGCGTGGCCTTACGATGAGCATGTAATCCAAGTAATCTCTGATCTTTCTCTCTATTCCAAGAACAAATCCGTTGTTTCCCGATCTGAGTATGTAGTACACGATCACTACAGCAAAGATTCCTAATAAAGACCAAAATACTTTCCTTTCTTTAAAAATCCATTCATTATTCAAAACACCTTTTATCAAGACAAGTAGAGGCAAAAGAATGAGTGATATTTTAACTCCTCTGTAAACTTCTATTTGGTTTAAATGATTAAAATCACTAAGCGATAAACTTGTTACGATTCCAAGAAGCAAAAAAGACAAAAACAAAATGAAGGGGTTTTTCTTTATATACTTATAAAGTGAAATCATCGCCAATATTGAAGCTACGCTGACAGCGATGTTCTTAGAAAAGAAATACAGGATGAAAGATAAGATTCCAAGAATAGGGCTTAATGCTGCTGTAAAAAGCGTTAAAGATACAAATGGTAACATCAGTGGGAGTTTCAACTCCGAGTGGGGCTGAGGTCTACTTGTTATAAGCCATCCAAGCTCCTTTTCTAATCTGTTTTTCACATATTCTTTTGCATCACTTGGAATGTTTTTAAGTACCAACAGGTCGATGCTTCTTTCAATAACGGCTCTTCTGAATCTCAAGTACGTGGAAAAGTTGTCTAAATGAAGCTTTTCGTACTCTTTTTCTTTCAGCATATGCACCCTGAAGAACAAGTCTTTGTATTTTCTTGTTTTTTCAGCTTCAAGGACTCTCTCATCGTTTTTTCTAAATTCAACATAGCCCAGATAAGAGAGGGTTTTATCAAGGTAATATGCAAGGTTATAAGGTTGGAAAGCGTCTGGATTATCGACTATAACATAAGAGTTTTCTTCTATACTTTCAAGGGCATTTTTATCCTTCAGAAAAACATAACCATTGCCATCAGAGAGAGAAAATTTTAAAGCTTCAAAATCACTCTTCCATCTTTGTGGAAGATATATTCCGACAATCACTATGGTGTATACGAGTGCTATGTAAAATATCTTTTTCTTTATCAATTCTCATCCCCCACAGTCATTCTTATAAAGCTTGTTCTCAAAGTTTTCTTGTCTATTTTAAAGAACTTTTTGTATACAATTCCTGATCTTTTCAGATTAACTTTGAAAGTTTTAAGATTCACATTTCCGTAGCTATCCTCAGCAACTAACAGAACTATGTTTTCTCCGGGCATAAGCCAGTTGGTCTTTATACCATTGACAAAAACAGAATAAGCAACTCCGTTGACATCGGTAGCGTCCATGTCTATTTTATCTTCTTCTACAGAATAAATTATCTTAGGTCTTATGGAATCAGTTGCTTCTATTAGAAATGTGTAAAGTCCGTAGGGTTTCATTTTTCTTACGACGTACTTTCCTGGCTGGAGCAAGGCATCTTTCGGAAGCATCGCTTTAACATTTGGATCGATAGGGTATCCAATTTCAACTTTTATCCCCTTTGTTTCATAAACAAAGGGGCTTGCATACATAGAAACGGTTGCCAAAGATGATAGTCCGAAGGTATCAGTTGCAACAAGTGTTATTAGATGGGTTCCTGGTGGGAGAAGGAGTGCTAAAGAGCTACTGCTGAATGTTGTTCCATCTATGCTGTAATCATACTTGAAACTTGAAAAATCTCTAACAGACGCCAAGGACAAAACGCCCTGACCATTAAGTGCAGTAGCTTCGAGTGTAACAACAGGTGGTTTTGGAAAGAGACTGACAGTTTCAGAAGCATTGAAAACTTCTTTTAAGGGGATCTCATACACAACGGAAGCTGCGTTTAGAATAGGAGATATCGTTATTCCAAGATTGGAAAAGGCTAGGTTTTTATAGAGAACAACTTTAGTTTCGTTTTCAAATCTCAAAGGAACTGTATCGCACATTATCTTGGTGTGTTTCATGTCTTTTTCGATGTACTCTATCAGTTTGGATGGAACATCGACATCGGCTTCAGATTTTCCTATAACTTTGCCACTTTTAAGCACAATGTATGGCTTTTTTGGAAAAGAAAGAAAGAAGTTTATATCCTCATCGGGTGGTGTATAGACTCCTATTACTTCATCTTGAAAAACTGTACATGTTCCTTGATAACTAAAGGTATAAACCAACTTTCCATTCTCGAAAAAATATCCGGTGTTGTCATAACCGTTGAAAAAAATTAAAGAGGAAAACACAAACACCGGAATGATAATTATAAATAAAAGGAGCGCCTTCATACCTGCGCTCCCGCCTCCTGTCTAACAGGATTGAAACATCTTACAAAATGACCACTTTCTATCTCAATGAATTCTGGTAAAGATTCCTTACATTTTTCCGTTCTTCTAGGACATCTTGGAAGGAACGGACACACTGGTGGTATGTTAACCATCCTTGGTGGCTGTCCAGGAATGGGTTCTAGCTTATCAATCCTTTTATCAATTCTTGGAATGGATTTTAACAGCATATGGGTATAAGGATGCATAGGCTTGTAGAATATATCGTCGGCGCTGGCCAGTTCCATCTGTTTTCCGCCGTACATAACCATTATTCTGTCTGCCATAGAAGCAATAACGCCAAGATCATGGGTTATAAATATAACCGCTGTTTTGAATTCCTTTTGAAGATTTCTGAAAAGATCCAATATTTGTGCTTGGATGGTAACGTCAAGCGCTGTTGTAGGTTCGTCAGCTATGAGAATCCTTGGATTACAAGAAAGCGCTATAGCTATAACTACTCTCTGCCTCATTCCACCAGAAAATTCAAAGGGATATGAATTAATTCTCTTTTGAGGTTCAGGAATACCAACCATATCCAATATCTCTATTGCTCTTTTCCTTGCTTTATCTTTATCAAGGTTCTGGTGAATCATGATTGTTTCAATAAGCTGATCCCCTATGGTAAAAAGTGGATTTAGCGAAGTCATCGGATCTTGGAAAACCATGCTTATCTCGCTTCCTCTTACCTTGTAAAGTTCCTTTTCAGGGATTTTCAAGATGTCGATTTTATCCCCATTTTTAGTTGTGTAAATAATCTCCCCGTCCACTATCTTCCCTGGAGATTTTATTAATCTCATAATCGATTTTACAGTAACACTCTTTCCAGATCCCGTTTCTCCAACTATCCCGAGAACCTCGTTTGGATACAAATCAAAACTTACACCATCAACAGCTTTAACTACCCCCTCTTCCATAAAGAAGTAGGTCTTTAAGTTCCTAACACTCAATACTGGTTCTGGCATTCGATCTTCACCTCTTTTTTATATTTTTCATGAAAATCATCGTTCCTTCTGGAACTCTAAGATAGTCAGCGACAACTGCACACTTTACTGTCAATAAGAAATAAAGATTTTCATTCTCTTCTCCATCAAGCCCTTCGAAGTTGCCCTGCCCCTTAGATACAACTATATCAGCCTCAAAGAAAAGCTTTCTGAAAGCATCACTACTCTTCTCCACAATAGTTCCCGGTATAGTCATACCAGAATCAATCACGGTAGCTACTCCATCCATAATTTCTTTTGCTTCCTTCACAGTTGCATCGTTTATTATTGGTTTTGACTTTGCTGCAACGAACACCTGGACTGAAGAATTGTATTCTTTCATTATTTCAATAAAGAATCTGTCAAAAACTATTTCGCCTGCGTTATCCACAATGAACAGCACCGATGTCGCATTACTTAGCTCTTCTTTGAAAGTTTCGTAGTCATTGATCCCAAAGGGTTTTTCCAATATCTCTAGGATCTTATTATAAACCCTTTCTTCATCCCATGAAGGTGTTCCAAGATCTATGAGGTTTCCAGCTATAGAAAGCTTTGCCGCGTCATACAGTGGATCTGCAGAATCCTTTATGGCTCTTTTTATCTTCTCAAGTATAGCAAGAGCCATTTCATTTGATCTTTTCTTCTCCTTTTCGTAGATGTCTCTTTTTCCAACGATTTTTTCTATTTCTGTATAGACTATCTCTCCCATCTCAATGGGTTTTAAGCCCCATTTAAGCTCAGAAATTATCTTCATCATATCCTGAAGCCTGATCCATTTTTCCTCTTCAGATCTCACATATTTATTCAAAACTCTTAAAGCCTGATTGGCTGTACACACTAAACATCTGGAATCTGCTTTCATGTTCTCAACCTCCAGTTGTCACCACGAAATGTCATATACCTTCATATTGTACTGATCGCTTACTATAATGGGATTTTCTGGATTACTTATATCATAAATCACCAGCCCATTTTCGCCATCAGCTATCAAAAGTTTATTGCCATCGATAAATAAATCTTTCGGCACATCAGAAAGCGGTATGAAACTTATCTGTCTTGAGCCTCTAAATTTATACACCCTAACGCCATCCTTTACACCAACAAATACGAAATCACCTTTTGTTGCAACGCAAAAACCTTCTACATTTATTCTATTAATTAAATTCAGGTTCCAGCTAAATACTTCCAAACCATTCTTCTCCAAAACAGCTACAATTATATCAGCATCTATATCAATTGCTTTTGATGACAAATTTTCCTCTTTTCCATCTATAAGACGCCACACTATGTTGTAACTTGACGCATATCCGTTTCTTGAAATCAAAACCGAGGGCTTTCCATATTTGCTAAGAA
>JAMOOR010000387.1 GCA_027065235.1 Thermotogaceae bacterium
TCCATATAAAATGTCCTATATTTGTTGCCAGGCAATGGTTCCGCCATAGAATTGCATCGTACAACGAAAAAAGTGGAAGGTATTCAAAGATGTCTTATGAATTTTACCTGCCAGAAAAGATCAGGGTTCTTCATCCAAAAGATAAGCAAATGAGCGTGCCAAACGATGGTCGGGTAGATGAGGAGAAGGCGAAAGAAATCATAAAAAATGCTTTTGATGTTGCATATAGAGCCTACCAATCCTTGCTAGATATGGGAGTAGCTAGAGAACTTGCAAGAATTGTACTTCCGCTTTCGTTGTATACGGAATTTTACTGGACTGTCAACATGCGAAGTCTTATGAATTTCCTTTCTCTACGCGCCGATTCCCATGCTCAATGGGAAATTCAGCAATACGCTATTGCAATAGCGGAATATTTCAGAGATTGTTGTCCATGGAGCTACGAAGCATTTATAAAGTACTCCTACTTCGGTGACCTTCTAAAAATTGATGGGGAGGGGGAGAAGAAATGATAAAGGTAGGACACTGGAAAGATGTAAAGCCCATAATATACGACGATGAAAACGCAAAAGCAGAGAAAAGAGTGCTGATAGGAAAGAAGCTCGGAGCTGAAAATTACGTAATGAGACTTTTTATGTTGCCTGTTGGAGGATACACTCCATACCATACCCATGATTGGGAACATGAAGTCTTCGTACTAGAAGGTAAAATAGAACTTAAGGGAGAAAATGAAACATACACACTTGAACCTGGCTTTTTTGCCTTCGTTCCTCCAAATGTAAAACATGGTTTTAAAAACGTAGGAGATACACAGGCGAAGTTCATTTGTGTTATACCAACAAAAGGTGGAGAATGAGGAATTTTTGTGGTATATTTTAACTAGAGTTTGTGCTTTCCAGGGTTTTTTAGTAAAAGTTGCATCCATTTTTTGCTTGTGGTATAATATAGCATTGGAAATTGTATAGGGGAAGGAGAAAATAAGAGACCCCCAAAAAGAAGCCCGGCAAAGCCGCCCGCTTCTTTTTGGGGTTTTTTCTATTGTGAGGTGATTGTTTTGCAGGGAAAAGTTAAAGTGATACCAGCAATAAGAGACGTCTCAACCGTTGATCTCGCTGCTGCTTCTCCATCGAAAATTGTATTCATATTAAGTGGCAGCATAATGGAAGTTGAAGATGTCGTTTTAGAACTCAAAAAGAAAGAAAAAATAGTCTTTGTTCATATAGATCTTGTTAAAGGACTTAAAACCGATAAATTCTCCCTTGAGTTTTTAAAAGAGCGTGTGGGAGCAGACGGGATCATCTCTACCCATATAGCACTTTTAAAGCAAGCCCGGAAGATGGACCTTTATATAATACAGAGGCTTTTCTTGGTGGATTCCAATGCTCTTGTAAATGGAATTTCTCAAGCCAACGATCTTGCGCCAGACTTTCTTGAAGTTCTTCCTGGCATTTCTCCGGAATTAATTGAAGAAGCTTGCTACCGATTCAACGGAAAGGTTATAGCTGGAGGATTGGTAAGAACGAAAGAGCATGTTGAGCAAGCGATAAAGGCAGGAGCTGTGGCAGTTTCAACGAGCAAGGTTGAGCTGTGGAATTTGTAGGAGGTGGTCGCGTGAAAGGCGTCGTCATAGGAGCTGGAATAGTTGGTTCTCTTATAGCAAGAGAGCTTACAAGATATGGATTTGATGTATCAATAATAGAAAAGGAAGCGGATATTGGTTGGGGCGTTACAAAAGCGAACTCTGGAATCGTCCACGCTGGATACGATGATGAGCCAGGTACATTAAGAGCAGCCTTGTGTGCAAAAGGAAACGCAATGTATGAAAAACTTTCAAAAGAGCTCGACTTTAAAGTTAAAAGAACGGGATCCTTCGTTGTTGCCTTCAACGACGAAGAACTCGAGATATTGAAAGAACTCATCAAAAGAGGAGAAACAAATGGTGTTCCAGATTTAAAGATCCTTGATAGAGATGATGCTCTATCGATGGAACCCCATCTGAATCCTGAGATTAAATATGCCCTATACGCCCCGACAGCTGGTGTTATTTTTCCATGGGATGTGGCGATAGCTGCAGTGGAAAATGCTACTGCAAATGGAGCGAAACTTTTCTTAAATGAAAAAGTAGTTGATATAGAAGTGAAAGACGGAAGGGTTAAGAAAGTTATAACGGACAAAGGAGAGCACGAAGCAGACTTAGTTATAAACGCTGCTGGGCTTTACGGCGATGAAATTGCAAGAATGGCAGGTGCCGAACATGTTCCAATCCATCCAAGAAAAGGAGAATACATAATACTTGACAATAAAGTTTCAAAGATGGTAAAGAGGGTGATCTTTCCTACTCCATCGAAAAAATCAAAGGGAATATTGGTGGTTCCAACGCTCACCGGTGAAGTCCTTCTTGGACCAACTGCACAGGATCTTCCACCGGAGATGAAGGACAATCTTAGCACCACGGCAGAGGGGTTGAACTTTGTAAAGGAAAAAGTCATAAAGCTCATGCCAAATCTTCCCTTTAATAAAACTCTAAAAACCTTTGCTGGTTTGCGCCCAGAAAGTCCGCAAAAGGATTTCTTTATAAAGAAAAGTGATAAAGTCTGGGGATTTGTGAATGTGATTGCTATAAGATCACCCGGTCTTACCGCAGCTCCAGCAATAGCAAAATATGTCGTTGAAAAAGTAATCGAAGAAGATATGGGAATAACGCTTGAAAAGAACGAATCTTTTAATCCAATAAGAAAGGGTATAACACACTTCGCTGATCTTCCGCCAGAAGAGTGGAATGAGATCATCAAAAAAGATCCAAAGGCAGGAAAGATAATATGTTTCTGCAACAAGGTTACAGAGAGGGAGGTTATAGAAGCAATAAAAAGGGGTGCAAGAACCTTGGATGGAATCAAATTCAGAACGCGAGCTATGGCTGGAAGATGCCAAGCCAATTTCTGTACAACGAGGGTCATGAGGGTTCTCGCTCGCGAACTTGGCGTTGATATGTCAGAGATAATGCTCAAATCTGGAAACAGCTGGGTTGTAGACGGGAAGGTGAGAAGATGAGGACGGATGTTCTTGTCATAGGTGGTGGTGCTGCCGGAATGGGAGCAGCTATAGCTGCGGCAAAAGAAGGCGTAAAAGTTACCCTTTTAGAAAGGGAAGAAAAAACTGGAGGAATATTGAATCAGTGCATCCACAACGGATTTGGCCTTCACTATTTTAAAGAGGAGCTTACAGGCCCGGAATATGCAGAGAGATTGAAAAAAATCCTTGGAGAATATGACATAGATGTTGTAACAGATTCTGTAGTTAAGGTTATAAAAAATAAAAAGGTTGTGACTGTCTCCTGCGACGGAGTAAAGGAAATAGAGACATCTTCAATAGTTTTTGCAACTGGTGCTAGGGAGAAACCCTTCGGAGCTTTGATGATACCGGGAGACAGACCTTCTGGTATATTCACAGCTGGAGTTGTTCAAAAGTTCATCAACATAGAAAACAGACTTCCTGGAAAAAGGGCACTTATACTTGGTTCTGGAGATATAGGTCTTATCATGGCAAGGAGGCTCACCTTGGAAGGGGTAGAGGTTGTTGGCGTCGTTGAAAGGATGCCTTACCCCGGTGGTCTTGCAAGAAACATAAGACAATGTCTTGAAGATTTCGATATACCACTGTATCTTTCAAGCACCGTTGTAGAGGTAAGAGGGAAGGAAAGGCTTGAGAAAGTTGTCGTTGCAAAGGTGGACGAAGCTTTCAATCCTATACCGGGAACTGAGAAGACTTTCAAAGTTGATACTCTCGTTCTTTCTGCAGGCCTTCTTCCAATGGTCAGCTTGGTTAGTGATTTTGCCACTCTTAACGGCACATCAGGAGGTCTTGCAACATCAAACATTGGTCAGTCTTCAGTTGAATGGCTCTTTGGCGCTGGAAATAGCACGGTTGTTTATGACCTTGTTGATTATGTCACTATAGAGGGAGAAAGAGCAGGAAAGTTTGCCGCACTTTACGCAAAAGGTGAAAAACTCTCAGAAAAGATTCCAATTGAACCCGGAGAGAATGTAAGAGTACTCCATCCAAGATGGTACTCAAAAGATGATGGTCTGACGATATATACAAGGGTTTCAAAACCCATAGAAAAAGCAAAGTTAGTAATTGGAAACTACGAAAGAACATTAACCAACTTAATGCCAAGTGAGATGGTTGTTCTTAAAGTGCCTGCAAGGTACCTTGAAGGTTTTAATAAACTTGAGGTATCTATCAAGGAGGTGTGAAAAATGGTTAAAAAACTTGTTTGTATACAGTGCCCATTGGGTTGTGAAATGGAAGTTAAGCTTAACGGAAAAATGGGAGTTATGGAGATAAAGGGAAATAGATGCCCAAGAGGTTACGACTACGCCATGGAAGAGATGATTGATCCGAAAAGAATACTAACAACAAGCGTAAAGGTGGAAAACGGAGATATCGATCTTGTTTCTGTAAGGACTGATAAACCTATTCCAAAAAGACTCTTGAAAGAAGCCATGGAAGCAATAAGAAAGGCAAAGGTAAAAGCCCCGGTTCGTGTTGGCGATATCGTTTTATCTAACCTTTTAGGAACAGGTGCTAATGTTATGGCAACAAGAACTGTTGAACCAAAGAAATCCGAAGACTTTGAAAATAAAAATGAAAAAGACTTAAAAGAATGCAAAGCAATCTAAAGATAAAAAGTTTTATGAAGTATAATACATTGGTTTTTGTATCTTTGTATGTGTTCTTCTGTAATCGAGCCATAGTTTTCCAAGGATTTTAAGACAATCCTTGCAACTTTTGGATTGAATCAGCTCCTATCATTTTTTCTATTTCCTTTTCTATCTCCTTTGTCGCAATTTCCATTGAGGTGTTTTTACAGCATTTTGTTGACGCAACCCAGATGAGTACGGAGACAATGAACGATTAGAATAAGAATTCCTAGAGATATCCAAAGAATGATATGAACAAACAAAGGTTTAAAAGAGTCCAATAAACCAAGAGTAGAAAAATTTTGAGACTTTTTTAAACCTATGTAGGACAGTGTATAATAAAGCTTTCCATGTACAAGAGCACTATACTATTTTTGGAGGTGGTTTTATGAAAAGGTTTTTTGTGGTTTTACTGGTTCTGTCCCTTGCTTCAGTTTTCCTAGCTACAACACTTGGGGTTTTTGCTGGGAAAGAAATCGGGGGAAGGGAGAGGTTCTACCTAGGTGCAACTTTTAAGACAGATGATCTCTTGGGATTAGGCATCGATGTTATGCATCCAGTAAAAGATTTTTCAACTGCAACAGAAGAACTTTCTGATGTTGAT
>JAMOOR010000388.1 GCA_027065235.1 Thermotogaceae bacterium
CGCAGGATTCACAGAATTTATTGATACAAACCTTTTAAGAGCTTCTATCATATCATCCTTAAGCTCTTCAACTCTTTTAACAACATCCATAAATATCCCTCCTTAGTCGCTCACAACAAGGACTACCTTCCCGCTTTCTCCTCTCATCATAAACTCAAATCCTTTTTGCCATTCATCGAAAGGCAAGACATGGGTAACAGCTTTAGAAAGATCGACCCTCTTGCTCTTTAAAAGCTGATCAGCTATTCTCCACGTTTCAAATATCTTCCTACCAGCAATTCCATACATCTTTATCCCTTTAAGCGTGAATAGATTATTGATATCAAAAGTTATTCCTTCTCCTGGGAATATTCCAAGAACCGATGCTATTCCACCCGGCGTCAAAGCTTCCATTCCCTGCCTAAAAGCATCAGGATTACCTGACATCTCAAAGAAAGCGTCCACTCCTTCGCCATTTGTAAGCACTTTAACCCTCTTTACAAGATCTTCTTCTAAAGGATTTATCACGACATCCGCTCCATTTTTCTTCGCAAGCTCTATTCTGTAGGGCTTTACTTCTGAAACTATTATCAAAGACGCTCCTTCTGCCCTCGCAACTTGTATAGCCATTGCACCTATCGGACCGGCACCCGTTATAAGAACCGTTTTTCCAGTGAGATCTTCAACCGTTATCGTATGGACGGCATTTCCAAAAGGCTCCATAACGGAAGCAAAATTCGGATCGATTTCTGGCGAAACTTTCCAAAGGATCCTCGCTGGAACCTTTATGTACTCAGCAAAAGCTCCGTTAACATCAACCCCAAGAATCTTTAAGTTTTGACATATATGAGCCTTTCCTGTCCTGCACTGATAGCAATGACCGCAGAATATATGGGACTCTGCAGCAACATAATCTCCAACCTCAAGTCCTTCCACCATATCTCCTTTTTCCACAATGGTTCCCGCAAACTCATGACCGATAATTATAGGGGGCTTTATCCTAGAAGCTGACCAGCTGTCCCACCTGTATATATGAACATCCGTTCCGCAAATGGAAGCTCTCTTTATTTTAACTATAACCTCATCCGGACCCGGTTTTGTTGGCTCCGGAACTTCTTTCATTACAAGGCCTTCTCCTGGTTTATCTTTAAAAATAGCTTTCAACTCAGTCCACCTCCTTTAAGACAATAAAAAAGGGGCTTAAATCGCCCCTTCTTAGAATGAGATAAGACCGTTTATCGTCCACGTTGTAGTTCCATCTGTGTAGTAAACTTCAAGCCATGTTTTAATTGCATCAAAATTCAATCCAACCGTTCCATTTATCTTTCCATGCTTTGTATTCCATCCTCCACCGAATAAGAAGTTCTCCTTTTCAAACACAACATAGGCAGTAAGAAAATCGTAAAGCTTCCCTTCCTCGCCCGAAGCGAACCTAAGATCAAGCTTTACATCGGCTGCAAATCTTCCTCCACTTCCCCAGCTGTCCATGAACATTCCCACATGAGCGTTGGTGAGGCTGAATTCATTCTTCAAATACGGTTGATAATACAAAGCCGCCATTCCTCTTGTGGAAAAACCTTGCATAAACCTAAAATACTTTCTCGTATACCCTCCAACTGCAAAAATTATATTGGCTTCAGATTTTTTAAGGTCCGTCGGATAAATTCCTGCTGAACCTCCTATATAAAACATTTCACCAAGCTGGTAAACACCTGCAAAGCCTATAAAAGTCTTTCCTTCTTGTGGACGGTTTATCAAATCCTCAGCACAATACCATATACTTCCTCCAACAGAATAATTCGCTTCTTCTAACCTTAACGAGATCCCCATATCTTGATAATTTGGAGAAAATCCAAATTGTATCTCTCCCCAGCCAACTCTAAATCTAACGGAAAGAGGATTTTCCAAGTAATAATCTGCAGAAATCACGTTTGAAAATAGAAACACCGTCAAAAGACTTAACGAAAAAATTAAAACTTTTCTCATTTCAATCACCCCGTATAAGATTTACATATTACTTTATATTCTACTCTTCTTTTAACTAATTATGGAAAGAAACACACCTGCCGCAACAGCTGAACCAATAACCCCCGCAACATTCGGTCCCATCGCATGCATGAGGATGTGATTGGTGGGATCAACTTCCATTGCTATTTTCTGGGCTACCCTTGCAGAATCGGGAACAGCCGAGACCCCTGCAGCACCTATGAGAGGATTGATCTTATCCTTTAAGAACAAGTTCATGAATTTTGCAAAGAGAATCCCAGAGGCAATAGCCACAATAAACGCAAAAGCTCCCAGACCAAATATCATTAAAGATTGTGGTCGCAAGAACACGTCAGCTCTCGCCGTAGATCCAACAGACACCATCAAAAGTATCGTAACAGTGTCCAGAATATACTTACTTGCCGCCTCAACTAGCCTTTTAACTACCCCTGCTTCTCTCAAAAGGTTTCCAAACATGAGCATTCCAACGAGTGGAAGAGCTTTTGGAACTAAAAGCGCAACGGCAATAGTTGTTATAATTGGAAATAGAACCCGCTCCAGCTTTGAAACAGGCCTAGGGTTTTTCATTCTAATCTTCATCTCTTTTTTACTCACAAGAAGCTTTGAAACCATTGGCTGCAGAACCGGAATAAGCGCTATATACGAATATGCAGCAACAGCTATCATCGAAAGTAGCTCTGGTGCAAAACGAGAAGCGGTGTATATCGATGTGGGACCATCAGCACCACCTATTATAGCTATAGATGCTGCCTGCTTTAAGCTAAAGCCAAGAAACTTTGCTACTATGAAGGTAACAAAAATTCCCACTTGAGCAGCAGCTCCCAAAAATATCGTTATTGGTGATGATAACATAAAAGAAAAGTCGGTAAGGGCACCTATTCCAAGAAATATCAAAGGCGGATAAACACCCATGTAAAGCCCTCGCTGAATGTACCAAAGTAGGCCTCCGGGTCTGCCATCAGCAGGCGGATTGAGTATTCCTGTAACATCCGGAGGGATGTTAGCAAGTATTATTCCAAAAGCTATTGGAACTAAAAGAAGGGGCTCTGCTTCTTTCACTATAGCAATGTAAAGAATGGCTCCTGCAACAGCAAACATGAGAAGATTTCCCAACGTCAAGTGGTGGAATCCCGTGGAGTTTAAGTACTGCAAAACTGCCTCAAGCACTAAAATCCCTCCCTGAAAATCCTGAAATTTTCTCTATTCAAATCAAACTTCAGTAAAACTTTGCTTAAATTAGGATAATCATTTTTCTCAAGCTCATTTATTATATTAGAAAGTCTATTTAAATCGCCACAGCCTCTCCAAAATTCGGAAGAATATTTCGCCTTTCCTTTTCCGTCAGCAAACAAAAATTCTACACCAAATCGAGAAACCGCCGCACTTAAAACTTCTACTATCCCCATACTTTCAAATGCCATGGGAAACTCAAGAAAATTTTCGCACTTTAATGAATGATACATCTCATACACCTTTTCAGCCAAATTTCCAAGTTTCCCACCTGCTTTTATGAAACTCGTTGCAAACCTTTGCTTTGCGTAAATCCATCCATTTTCTTTCCAAAAAAGAAGCGTAGGCTGATAAAAAGTGGAGCTTTTCACATTCAAAGGAGCGATGAGCCGCCCACCCTCTTTAAGCTGCTCAAACCAATTCTTCGGAACAAAATCCACGCCAACAGCAGATAAAATAGCATCATAAGGTGCGTATTTTTCTTCCCCTTCAAACCCATCTTTATTCAAGAAAATCACGTTATTTATACCAGCTCTTTCAAGCGCTTTCTTTCCAAGATCATAGATCTTCTTGTTGTACTCTATAGAAACTACCAAACCTGTCTCTCCCACTATTTTTGCCATAACAGCAGCGTTGTAACCGGTTCCCCCACCAATTTCTAAAATCTTGCTGCCTTCTTTAATGCCAAGCTCTTCCATGAACTGCGCCATCAAAGACGGTTGACTCGACGTTGTATGAACCTCTTCATCCTCATAGGTAATAACAACGGAATCTGAATAGATCTGCCATAGAAGTTCTCTCTCAAACACAAAATACTCCCTTGGAACTTCTAAAAATCCTCTAGCGATCTCTTCTTTAATACCCATTGAAAGTAACAGTTCATACAGGCTTTTTGCAGATGGCATAAATATCCCCTCTTAATAATCAGGCAATTTTCAAGGTAGCTTGAAAAAATTACAAGCACCAAAGTTTTATTGATCATTCCTGCCAGATCACTTATTTGAGTGATAAAGCCGCTTCGGAAGAAGTTTGATTTTATTTTCCTCTCACCGGTTAAACAATGTTTGCATGTTCGATTATAAAATCAAAAACCTTTCTCTCCAGCACAATCCGCTTTAAAAAATCTGGTTTATCGTAATTGACATTCAGAATGTCAATAACTTCTTCGGGTATTCCACTACTTTTTAAAATATCTCTTGCTTCCTCTATATCCTCCTCCAGAACTTCTATCCCTTCTCTTTTTGAAACAAATTTCACCATTCTTTCTTTAACCAAATCCCTTAAAACTTCTAATCTCGCTTTGTTATAATCATAACCCTTAAAATTCCTTTCAATAAGCCTATGGAGCGTTCTTTCAGAAATTTCCACTTTTGAATTTTTCACAAACCAATCTAAAACTTGTTCCATCAATTCTTTCCGAAATTTTTCAACCAAAATTTCCATAGCTGCTTTATTTATCGTCCGAATGTAATTCTCTTTCGTTTTTGGTTCAACTCTTATGTTCAACTTCTTAATTATTTCTTCGGTAAGTTTCGGGAACTTTCTTTTGTAAAGAGAAATAACACTCATCTTGTAAAACTTACCATCTTCACAAATTCTATTTCTTCTCCCACTTTTTTCCTTCTAAACGACGACAATATTTCTCCTTACACTTATAAATCACTTATAAATATCAAGCATCATTCTTCTTTTTCTTGTTCGGCCATATTCTATCTCTACTTCAGCTCTATCAAAGTACTCAATAATTTCATTACCTTCCACTTTTTCTAAATAAGAAAATGGAAGAAGTGTCTCCTTAATTAGTAACCCTTTTATAAACTCCAATTCCTTCTCTTTATCAGGTATTTTAAGCTTTATCCCTTTGTAATTCGTGGGAAAAATTATCTTAGGTGGTAAATGAACTTCTAATTTAACCTTAAGTCTGTCTCCTATGAACTTTAAATCCAATATTTCCGGCTGAAAAATTGGCGCCTCCCAAAATTCAA
>JAMOOR010000389.1 GCA_027065235.1 Thermotogaceae bacterium
CCCTTGCTCATAATCCTCTATACCTTATGGGAGGGAAAAGTAAACATTTATGTTCAAAATCGGTTTTGGATATGACATTCACAAACTGGAAAGCGGTGGAAAACTCATCATTGGTGGTTCTGTAGTAAAAGAAGGTATTCATTCGGTGGCTCATTCAGATGGGGATATACTAGCCCATGCTGTTATAGATGCGCTTTTAGGGGCCGCAAACTTGACAGATATTGGAGAAATGTTTCCCGAAACTGAGAAAAATAAAGATATGAACAGTATGGAAGCCTTGAAACTCGTGATGGAAAAAATTTCAAGAATGGGATACAAAGTTATGAATTTGGACACAACTGTAGTATGCTCAGTTGCGAAGCTATCACCGTTCAGAGAAGAAATTTCCAAAAATCTTCAATCAATCCTAAGATGTGATGTATCAGTTAAATTCAAAAGTGGAAACGGTGTAGGAGACATCGGAACAGGAAAAGCAATAGAAGCTTTCGCTGTTGTGCTGGTTGAAAAGTAAAAAAGTACATTGAAATACTCGTGTGCAATATTAGGTTTATTCTTTGCGTTTCCATTTATAAGTCCTAAAAAACTTCTCCATATAGACGTTATCCTCATACCCTCGCTCCCCTGCGTTTGCCTTTATTCCTGCCCTTTCCAATACTCATCGTAATTGAGCTTGGCAAAAATTGTATAAGGTAGAAAAGAGTATAATTAGGACTTATCTAGTAGGAATCACTTTGTATCTTCTTGGCTTCCAAGTCTTGAACCGTTATATTTTTTGCTTCAAAGTGGTCAATATCTTCGTGTCGGGCATCGTCTTAATACTCTGGCTTTCGTATATTTTGTAATAAGTGGGTTCCGCTATTCTTAAATTGAGATTTGTTCGAATGATTTCTTATTTAATAAATTTGTAAACAAATTTTTATTGATATTTAACATATTTTTGAGTAATATTTCACATGAAAGGTGAAAAAGATAACTATAAAATTAGGAGTAGATCAGAATGGTAAAGATATTTAAAGCGTTGGCACATGGAAAGAGAATGACGATACTGGGTCTTTTGAAAGATAGTTGTAGGACAGTTAATGAACTTTGCAGGCTTTTAAACATGAACAGAGCATCTTTGTATAAACATTTAATAAAGCTTGAAGATGCTGGGCTTGTTAGGCGAATAGGGTTCAAAGATGGAGATATACTTTATGACCTTACATCAGCTAAGGTTTACAGACTTCTTGAAAATGGTGCAGAGCTTACAGAAAGAAAGGTCTTTGAAAACATAAGAGGTCAAAAAATAGTGGATGTCAGAGGAGAATTGTGCCCCGTGCCTTTAATAAAGACAGAAAAGATATGGAGAGAACTTCAAAACGGTGAAACGCTTGAGGTTTGGACAGATTATGAACTTTCTAAAGAAAGAATTTTAACTAAATATAAAAATTTTGTTGTAACTTGTGAAAAAATTAACGGATTTTGGAGGGTAGTGCTCAGGAAATAATCATAATGCCCTTATGGGCAAAAATTTTAAAAGGAGGGGATTTTCATGGCAGATGTTAAGGTTGACAAGACTTTGGATGTTAGGGGAGAAGTTTGTCCAGTTCCGGATGTTGAGACTAAGAGGGCTCTTAAGAAGATGGAGTCAGGGCAGGTTCTTGAGGTTCTCATTGACTACCCACTTTCCAAAGAAAGGATTCCGGCAAATGTTAAGAAGGAAGGGCACGAAGTTCTCGCTATTGAAGAGATTGGAAACAGCGAATGGAGAATACTCATAAGAAAGAAGTAGCCACGAAGAATTTTGTGAAAGTGATATCTTTTCTTAGGGGGTGATTGTATGGGAGTCTTTACAGGGCTCATAACAGGAATACTCTTCGGTATAGTTCTTCAAAGAGGAAGGCTCTGTTTTAACTCGGCTATAAGAGACCTTAAGCTCTTTAAAGATAACTACCTTTGGAAAGCAGTTATGCTTGGTATTGCCATAGAAACTTTGCTATTC
Source organism: Thermotogaceae bacterium (assembly GCA_027065235.1). Lineage (GTDB taxonomy): Bacteria > Thermotogota > Thermotogae > Thermotogales > Thermotogaceae > JAGHBG01. The sequence goes on from JAMOOR010000389.1 coordinate 1,982, forward strand.
CCACTTATGGCACAAGCTGGATGGATACATTTAAATCCAAAACCGTTTATGCCAGTTGGAGACATTATAGGAGGACTTCTCTTTGGTTTTGGAATGGTTCTTGCAGGCGGTTGTGCCAGTGGTGTTACCTACAGAACAGGTGAAGGTTTGACCACCGCGTGGCTTGCTGCAATATTCTATGGACTTTTTGCAACAGCGTCAAAATTTGGATTCTTAAAACCTGTCGTTAAGTTCCTTCGCGGACCTGTCTACAAGATAGATTCTCCTGGTGGTATATACGCTAAAGGCAAAATAGGACCAACCATCGCCACTTCGCTTCATATCAATCCTTGGATCCCTGCAATAATCTTTGCAGCAATCCTTCTGTGGTATGTATTTGGAACGAAAACGAGTGAAAGAGGAGGAAAAGGCTTTAACTGGATCACAACAGGTATACTCGCAGCTCTTGTGGGAGGACTTGCGTATTACACCAGCTCTCACTTTGGAGGAAGAAATTATCCTTTGGGAATTACCGGAGGATGGATCAGCATATTCAAGACATTTACCGGTGGAAAATTAAGCTGGGAAGGAGCAGAGGTTCTCGGAATAGTAATAGGTGCTTTCTTGTCAGCCCTTGCTACTAAGGAGTTCAAGATAAGAATGCCGAGAAATCCTATGGCGTATGTACAGGTTATAGTAGGAGGAGCTCTTCTTGGTATAGGTGCTGTAACAGCGAGTGGATGTAACATCGGAAACTTCTTCTCTGGTGTTCCGCATCTTGCGTGGGGTTCACTTTTGGCATCGCTATTCTTTGTCTTAGGTAACTGGATAATGGCTTACTGGATGTATGGCAGGAGGTGATTTTGAATGAAAATTACAGTTCAGGTTATGCTCCACCCTTATACAAATCAGGATGTAGATACAGCGATAAATATAGCAAAAGCAGCGATTGAGAAAGGACACGAGGCAGCGATATTCCTCTTTTGTGACAGCGTCCTTGCAATAAATACCAAAGTAAAGCCAGTGAAAGGCGACAGAAACATACCCCAGATGATTGAAGAGCTTATCAAAAAGGGCGTTGAGGTTCATATATGCGGTATATGTTTCCAGTATAGAGGACTCTCTGAAGAGAATATAGTGCCCGGTGCAAAGCTTAGTGGTCTCCCAGAACTCGCATCTTTGATCTATGAAAGCGATAGATTCATAAACCTTATGGCGTGAGGTGATGAGTATGAAAAAAGTGCTCTTTGTATCTTACAAACCTGCTATGGGAACAATTTGGATTAACGAAACTTTTAGAACTACGTTTGGTATGTATGGTGAGGATATTGAGCCAGCTATTCTTTTGATGGATGATTCAGTGATTGGATTGAACAAAGACTATGCACCAGAGAAGATGGGACTTCTTCCAATAAAGACAGTTCATAGATACATAAAAAGGTATGAAACGGAAGTATATGCGGTAAAGGAAGATATAGAGGAGAGAAAAGTAAAAATCGGTGATGATTGGGATATAAAGCTGATATCAAAAGAAGATCTATCTGATTTCGTTCACGAATTTGACCTTGTCATATTCATGTGAAGGGGTGATGCAGGATGATGATAATAGTTAAGTATCCACCAAGTCATAAAATCTCTTTAGATAAGATAAAGCTTGCAAAAGATGGAGATGTTATAGTTTTAATTCAAGATGGAGTTCTTTATGCGCTCGATGAGAAACTGATGACAGATTTAAAAAACAAGGGTGTTGAGGTAAAAGCGTTGAAAGACGATTTTACATGCAGAGGATATTCTGAGGAAGAGAGTTTTGCGGATCTTATCGGATATGATGAATTCATTGATATTACTGTAGAAAAGGGAGAGAGGGTGATAGGATGAGAAAGGAATACGAAGGCGGAATATGGATAGAAGAGGGAACACCTGCTCTTTTGGGAGTTATGAAGGACTTCATAGAAGATTCTGGCGATATTACATTCATTAACTTTAAAAAAGACGCTGGAGACACCTTTGAAAAAGGTGAAGTAATAGCGTCTTTTGAAACTGCAAAGGCTGTTGTAGATCTTGAAGCACCAGTTTCTGGGAAAGTAGTGGAAGTTAACAAAGCATTAGCAGATGATCCTGATCCCTTGAATGAAGATCCGGAAAACACTTGGATTTTCAAAATAGAGTTAGCGTAATAACTTTTATGCCGCCGAGGTTTGTTTCGGCGGCAATTGTTGTTTTCTTAGGATTAAGTTATAGAAAATTATCGAAGATTTTTACCAAAGCAATAAAAAAGTAAACATTAGAACTTGTAAATGATAGAATCATTGAAGAAATAGACATAATCAATAACTTCTCAAAGGAGGTCGATAATATGTACGACGCAATAGTTATAGGGGCCGGACCAGCTGGATATGTTTCTGCTATAAAGATGGCTCATCTTGGACTGAAAGTTCTTGCTGTGGAAAAGGAGCACGCTGGCGGAACATGTACCAACAAAGGTTGTATACCAACTAAAGCTTTGCTTGTTGCGGCAGAACTTTATAATGAAATTCAGAATAAAGGGCCGAGGATTGGCATAACAGCTTCTGAAGTAAGTTATAGCTTTGACAAAATAAAGAAGCACATGCAAAGAGCAATAACCACATCAAGAAAAGGTGTTGAATATCTTTTCAAGAAAAATGGAATTGAGTATGTAAAGGGACATGCCATTATAGAAAAGCCGGGTGTTGCAAAGGTTGGAGAAGACACATTCGAAGCAAAGAACATCCTTATAGCGACAGGATCCGTTCCAACGCTCTTCCCACCATTTAACGAAGTGGAAGGTGTTTGGACAAGTGATGATGTTTTCAAGATGGAGAGCTTGCCAAAGTCAATTCTAATAGTTGGCGGTGGGGTAATTGGCGTTGAGATGGCAAGCTTTTTCTCAATGCTTGGAGTTAAAACTTACATAGTTGAGATAATGGAGCATATCTTGCCAGCAGAAGACAGTGATGTGGCAGATGTGTTAAGAAAAGCTTTGAAAGGAATAGGAGTCAACATATACGAGTCTTCCAAGGTAAAAGCAGTTGACAGAAAGGGAGAAAACTTTGTCGTAAGCATAGAAACTCCAAACGAGACTTTTGATGTAGAAGTAGAAAAGGTGCTTGTTTCTGTTGGAAGAAGGGCGAACATCGGAGATGATGTAAAGGCTCTTGGTGTTAATGTAGAAAGAGGAATTATCACAGATGATA
>JAMOOR010000390.1 GCA_027065235.1 Thermotogaceae bacterium
AAGATTTATCTTCCCTTTGAATAGATCGGTATTTGGGGAAATGCCGATAGCTATAAAGATCCCATCGACTTTCATGGTGAACGTCTCACCTGTCTTTTTGTTCTCTAAAAGAAGTTCTTCAACTTTGTTGCTGCCTCTTATTTCCTTAACTATGGTGTTCCATAAGAACTCTATATTTTCCTTCTTAAATGCCCTATCTTGGAGTATTTTAGTGGCTCTAAGCTTATCTCTTCTGTGAATGACTATGACCTTGTTGACTATATTGGAAAGATACAAAGCTTCCGTTATTGCAGTATCTCCGCCACCAACCAATGCAACTATTTTCCCTTTGAAGAAATGTCCATCACATGTTGCACAATAGGAAACTCCCTTAGCTGCAAATTCTCTTTCCCCGGGCACGTTGAGTTTTCTATGGTCTGCTCCCGTTGCTATTATCACGACCTCACTTGATACAGTGCTGCCATCATCAAGTTTTACCCTTTTAACCTGACCAGAAAAATCAACATCTACCACAGTAGCCGTGTGAAACTCTGCTCCAAACTTTTCAGCATGCCTTTTCATCTTTTCCGCCAATATAGCTCCCTTAATCTCATCAAAGCCAAGGTAATTCTCTATGATATCCGTCTCATTCATCTGACCACCTGTTATGTTTGACTCAATCACAAGACAAGAAAGTCCTGCCCTCGTTGCATAAAGAGCTGCACTGAGCCCGGCGGGGCCTCCACCTATAACTATTACATCGTAGTAATCTTTTACCTTGCTCTGTCCTCCTATGAAGAACATGCCCCATCACCTCGCGTGTGAATTAGGGTAATATTATGTTTTTTCCTCCCTGAGATTCTTCTTTTCCACTGGAGCCAGCACGCTGTATAACATAGTCAACATACATATCCTCTGGATACGCACCAACAAAAGCAGTTTCATTGTTAATGACGATGTGTGGAACCGCACTCACGCCATGTTCCATGGACCATTCAGGAAATTCCTCTGCTTCAACCATCGCTGCTTGTATATTTTCGTTTGCTTTTGCTATCTCATGAGCCATAAGAACTGCTCTCGGACAATATGGGCAAGTCGGTGTAACGAAAACCAATATTTCCATTGGGCTGTCTACTTGCTTGAGCTTATCAACGGAAGCAGGTGACAAATCTGGTTGTGCCCCTTTTGAGAATGAAACAATGTTCTGGACAACCGTTGAGAATTCATGGCCCGCCGGGAGACCATAGTACCTTACCCCTTTGTCCTCTCCGTCTCCAGTTAAAAACACAACTGCCGGAATTCTATCTTCCGCTATGCCGTACTTCTCCAACGCTACCTTATCATCGTCAGCGTCAAAAACTTCTACCTTAATCCTGTCATCAATTTCTGAAACCTCATTGAATATATCCAGCAAAATATCGCAATACTGGCACTTTGACTTGTCGTCAGATTTGAATAGAAGTATCTTCACTTCTCCTTCCATTTCCTTGCTGAACAAGTCCTTCAAGTATTCTACATCCTGTGGTGACAAAAGTCCCATAACTCCACCTCCCAATTTGCCATTTATTTTTTCACAACCAGTGTGAATGTATAACACAAAAGTGTGGAAATGTAAAGAAACATTGAAACATTTTTGAATTTAATTAGGCAAGGCTTAATTAACAGTCAAAATTATCAATGGAAAAATCCCTAAAAAATTCAGCCTCCACCACTTAGGAACGGTAAATTACTAAGCAAATGCAATCAAGGTATGCTTATAAAACGGAATATAAAAAAGTCGCCCACAACGGGGCGACTGATAGTCTCCGCAAAAGTCCCTTTATGACAGCACAAACAAACAACTCCTTTTCTTCAATTAATAGCGTAATTTAACTACTCAAAAATCTTTTCCTCCATGGTTGAATATTACTATCTTCATCAGTTATAACGTATTCTCCGCTGTATAACAAAGCGTTGGAAATTAATCCTGCCGTGTGGCAGGATTAGTTTTTTTACTAAAATCCTAGTCCAAATCCAATTTTCACAGACATTCCTGTCATTTTTGAAAGATCTGCATTTAGTAGCCCTCCTGCATCAATAACACCGGCTGTTGCGGTAAGTCTAAAGTACTTCATGTCAAAATTAAGTCCAACTTCCTTCTTCCACAAGTCATTAGGAAGCATGGTAAGGTCTACCCAAATAATGTCCCGAAATCCTAAGTATCCTCCAAATTCAGAATACTCTATATCTGGCACAAACTTTCCATGAATGGCTATATCAAATGCAGAGATGTTATAAGATGCAAACAGATTGACTTCATATGGTATAGAGACCTCGATGGGTTCTTCAAGCTTTTCAAGTTCTCCTTTTGGATACTCAATAACCGGTGTTGCAGAAGAAAATTTTAGGTTGGAATATGAAGCTTCATAAGTTATGGTAGCGCATCCGGCATACTCCAGTCTTGCCGGTTTTACGCTGTAGTTGTTAATTGCAGCTGCAATTTTGATATCTCCGATATCCCACATAGCTCCAAAGTTTACATAATACCCTGCTGAGTTGCTCAGCTCTTCTGAATCGATTTCTGAAGAATCCAGAGAATTCAAAAGACTGTAGAGCCTCTGTTTACCAGATATGGCAATTTCGAAACTCCCTTTATCTTCATCTGAACTATAGTGAAAAGACGATACAGATTCTTTATCAAACCAAACAACAGGAACGTAGGCTCCACCTTCCAGCGCCATTGAAATGCTTCCCAGTTTCAAACCAAGTAACAACCCACCTTCGCTGTATATACCACCTTTAAACAATGTGAAAGTAGAATCAAGAGATTCTCCAAAATCATAATCTCCAAATACGAAACTCATAGCTTCCGAAGGAAGATTCATAGTTACATTTGCAGAGACCTTGGCATCCACGCCTAACTTTAGTTTCCCCAACCCAACATTTATGTAATCAGAAACGAGAACGTTTGGAAGTAGAAGGAACCCTTCACTTCCAATTAACTCAAGTCTCGTAGAGTCAAATGTTATTTTCTTGCCGGTAAGCAGGTTATTTACATCATCTATGGTTATTAAATTGTTTGTAAGATCTATCCCCACATTCAAATCCGACAAATCCAGGTGCTTTCTTGGACTTTCAAAAACAAATGCTGGGTTGTCCGTATACAGCGTTGGAATCACTGAAAAAGCAAGTGCGCTTATCAGTGTTAAAACAAGTGCTACTTTAATCTTCATCCAAATCACCCCCTACTTATTTTGTTCCTACAACAACATCAGCTGCTATTTTCATCTTTATGTCAAGTTCTCCATCTGAAGATAACGTGTAATCACCCTTTGGCAGCCAGACTTCAACTTCATATGGAAGGCCGTCTTTTTTCATCTTTTCAATGTCCTCTGCGGACAGTTTTACAGAACCATCCACTTTAGAACCCATAGCATTTACCTTATAGACCTTTTCATTTATTGTGACGTCAATTTCAAGGTTTATTCCTGTTGTGTTGGTACCTTCTATGAGAAGTGTAGCTTCTGTAAGGGTGGCGTTCTCCGGCAAATCTGTATAGCTTACCTTATCAGATTTACTCCAAACTAACATCGCTGAGTCAAACTTGAAGCTTAATGGAGCTTCAAGTTCAAAGGTCATCGTAGCATCGTTCAAACTGTCAAAATTAACTGTAAGTTCATCTATATTGGCTTTTAAGTCATAGCTAATTAAGCTTGGAGTAGAATCTGATGTGCTGATAATTCCTCTTAAAACATTAAATACCTCATCAAGCTTTAAGATACCACTTTCCATGCTAATAGCAATGTTTTCTTTTTTTAGCTCATTACCACTTTCATCGTATGAAGCTAGGTATCCCTCCAAACTACCACTTATATCCATGTTAAATGTGATGGTTCCTGATATGTCCATAGTTTTCAACATCTGGATAACCGCATCAACTATCTTTGCATCTTCAGAATCGAACACATTCAAATCTAATTCTCCTGTGGCTTGTTGAGAGATGTCTCCAATGGTTACCTCTTTTAACGATATGTCTCCAAAGCTTACAGATGCTTCAAATGTGTAACTTTCGTTATCGAGGGTAATGTTTTCTATTTCCAACGTGCTGCTTTCTGGATCGTATCCAACCGGAGATGCAGAGTAATAAATAACAAGCTCCGTTCCATCAGGGACAAGGTCGTAGTCAGAGAAGTTAAGTATGGTCTCCTCTTTCTCTCCATTTTCTATTGTAATTGTTTCTTCAAACTCATTTCCACCCCTGTCTTTGAGTTGAGGGGACCAAAGTTTAACATTAACATCAACGGGAAGGTTAGACTTATAGATAAGGTTTATATACCCGCTGCTAAACACTATGTTCTTTATCGTGAAATCCTCAGGAAGCTCAATTACTTCAGATCCTTCAAATGAAAGCTTTTCATCACCCATATCAAGAACAACAGAAGCCTCTGGGTTTTTTATATTCACATCCAGAGTGATTTCGCTTGCTGCATCACTCACGAACTTTCCACTAATTTTGTTTATAACAACCGTTGCGGGTAGGGACAGACCATTTAAATCAACTTCTAACTCTCCTTCATCATTCACTATAAAACCTTTCATTTTATCATCGCCGTATTCAATGAAACCGGCGACACCAGTAAACGAAATTTCATTAGAGGAAATCACAACAGTTCCGTCTTTCAGAAGAATGTCTTTCACACTTTCTGGAATAGAGATTTCTTGTCTTTCACCTACATTAGCATCTTTAAATGCCTTTACGGTGAAAGATGGTGTTATAGATAAAGATATAGTTCCTGAGCTATAAGGTGTGGAAGATTGATTTTCAATTTTAAGCGTATATTCAAGGGTGAGCTTTCCAACACCAATTTCAATGTCCTTGTCTGCGAAAGTGAATGATATTGGGGTGCTTAATCCACTTGTATTATCTCTGCTATCTTCATATACCAGCTTGCTGCTATTTCCACTTTCATTAAGAAGCGAATAAACTTTAAGAGAAAACTCAGTTACTTTAACTTCTTCCCACTCAGAGGGGAGTTCATAGGAAACTTCTATATTTCCATCTGCCGTTATCGATGCAACTTTATCTGAAGTTATTCCAAGATCTATAACAGTGGTAGTTGCGTATGGATAAGAAGTACTTCGAGGAACT
>JAMOOR010000391.1 GCA_027065235.1 Thermotogaceae bacterium
GATAGATATAGCTGTTGAATCATTTAAAGAAACTCTTGATGATTTAAGGCTCTCAAAGTTTAAGGGTTTACCGGATATCGTTCAAAAGATATTATCCGATATCGCGTGCAAGGCTGCTGTTAGAACAGGGGATATGATCACAAAAGATGATGCAGAAAGAATAATAGAAGAAATCTATAGAAGAAAACTTTTGTCTTGTCCTCATGGCAGGCCATTGATGTTTAGGGTAAGTTATAAAGAACTTGATAGATATTTTGAGAGGTCATGAGTGTATATAAAAAATATATACTTATAAACTCAGTTAATTCGTATCTTTTTTACTTTTTCATATTCGCACCTTTATATGCTTCGCAGCACAACATTACATTAAGCGAAGCGGGATGGATATTCAGCTTTGTCTATGGAGTTCAAGCTATTTTGAGCTATACAGTTGGTAGAATATTTGAACGCTTCTCGCCAAACTGGGGTGTTATCCTTGCAAGAGGTATATATGGGCTTGCACCATTAATCCTTTTTTTAACTTCAAATCCTTTTTGGTTTACGGTAGCTATGCTTCTTGCAAGCTTCTTTGATGTTTTCTTCCCATCAATAGTCCTATTTGAAAGGGCGATATTTCCAAAAGAAAAAAGGGAAATAATTTACAAATGGATTACGGCAGTTTCAGAAGCTGTAAAAGTGGCTATAATTCTTCCTATAATTTTACTGAACCTTGAGATTTCAAGGACGTTGTTTTTAACACAATTTCTTTTGTCTATTTTTTACATAGTTGCTTTCTTCTTTTTTATGCCAAAAGTTGAATCTGGAAGTGTTGTTGATTATCAAAACAAAGAGACGATAGAAGAACCTGATAAGAAAAACCTCTTAATTATATATCTTGTCCAGCTTTTAGTTATTATGGCGTACAATTTTGCAAGCGCTATGATACGGTCTTATTACATCAGTGATGTTTTACACCAAGGTTCTAAATCTCTTTTAACCGCGGAAGTTTTTTATTCATCATCTATAGTTGCAGGTTTTTTCTTTATTCTCAAAAGAAAAATCCGTTTAAAAACCAGCTTGATACTCGGAACAGTGTTTTTAACCATATACTTCTTTGTCATAGCTTATCCCACTATCGAAGCATATTATCTTGCTCATGTATTAATTGGTATAGGTTTTCTTTTGTGGTTTCCCGCAAAAGAATCCATCAAATTTAAATCAGCTCCTAAGGAACTTGGAAGATGGGAAGGATTTTTCCAAGGAGCGAATATATTTACGAGAATAATCTTTCCACCTATCGCAGCATACATGACAGAAGCTTTTTCCTACACTTCTGTATACATAACAGCAGGTATAATGAGTTTTATTGCAGTGATCTTGGGAATCTTCGTGAAAGATTAAAGTAGGTGAAAATGTGAAAACCACCATTTTGAAAATCGATCCTGAAAATCCCGACATTACCCTTATAAGAAAAGCTGCTAAAGTCATTAAAAACGGCGGCCTTGTAGTTTTTCCTACGGAAACTGTTTATGGATTAGGCGCAAACGCCTTCGATACTGAAGCATGCAAAAAAATTTTTAAAGCAAAGAGAAGACCAGCAGATAATCCGTTAATTGTTCATGTTGCCTCCTTTGAACAGATTTATGATGTAGCTGAGTACATTCCAAAAACAGCCGAAAAGTTTATGAAGAAATTGATGCCAGGTCCGTTCACCATGATTTTAAAGAAAAAATCTATTGTCTCTGATGTCGTAACAGCTGGGATGAATTCCGTTGCAATTAGGTTCCCAGAACATCCTATTGCAAAACTTCTGATAAGAGAAGCAGGCGTTCCAATAGCCGCTCCAAGTGCCAATATATCAGGAAGACCCAGCCCAACAAAAGCAGAACACGTTATAGAAGACATGTATGGGAAAGTAGACATAATAATAGACGGTGGAGATACTCTTTATGGACTTGAATCAACAATAATAAATTTCACAACTGATCCACCTACGCTTTTAAGGCCCGGTCCTCTTTATCCAGAGCAACTTCAAGAAATTGACTATGTCTACATCCCGGAAATAGCAAAAGGGTTGAAAAGCCAAGAAAGGCCCCTATCTCCCGGCATGAAATATAGACATTATGCACCGAGTAAAAAGCTTGTACTGGTGGAAGATCTCTCAAAAATGAAAGAAGTTTTGGAGAAATATAAAGATTTAGATCCGATTGTATTATGTCCTAAGGAGAGAATAGAATTATATAAAGGTTACAAAATAATTGTGGTTGGCAGTTTAGAAAATAAATTTTCAATAGCTAAGAACCTGTTTGATGTATTGAGAGCAGTTGATAAAATGGAAGGTGGTATAGTTGTAGCCGAGGGATTCGATGATAAAGGAATACTCTTTTCTGTTATGAACAGATTGAGAAAAGCAGCGAGTGAGGTGATAAGATGATTTGGGGAATAACACTTCTTTTAATAGGGCTGTTTATAATACTTGGAAGCTTTGGAGTGATAACTGTAAGTTTTTGGAAAATCATTTTGTGGCTTATTGCGATCGGCTTTGTTGTTTCTGGTGCTTCTGTGATGTTCAAAAACAAATTTCCCAATGGGTTGGTTTCTTTAAGCGCCGGTATTCTTATAATACTTCAACTTGTTAATGTAATTAACATCGGTTTTTGGTCATTTGTCGGTGTTTTAGCTGGGATTTGGTTAATACAGCAAGGGCTCTTCTATTTAATGCCTTATTCAAGAAGAGAAAGCGTATACTTTACATGGTATAGAAGAAGATATTAATACTCTTCTTCATCTTCGTCGTAATATATCTCTTCCATTAATTCCTCTTCATCTATGAAGAGATCTTCGTTTTCATCTTCTTCATCTATTTTCTCGTCGTCCTTCTCCTCTTCCTCTTTATATTCGTCATTCATGATTCCTAGTGGTTTGTCAGGGTCGAGTTTTCCTCTAAAAACTTCCTTTATTCTTCCGTTAAGTTCAATCTCTGCAACGGCCTCAACAGGCCTTCCTATTGCTCTGAGGAGGGCTTTCACAAGTTCCTCATCGATATCATGATTTTCCTTCGATTCAAGAGAAATTACTCCTGAGGAGTATTCAAGTCTTGTTCCTGTATTTCTCAACTTTCTGACAACTTCAGGAGTTATGGAGGCCCTTCTTGCTGTTTGCTCGTCTACGAAAATTTTTAAAAAGTATCGAAACCTCACGTTTTTCCCTCCTCATTATAAAATGAAAAATGTCGCACATATTTTACACGTATAGGCTTTTCTGTCAACAGTTTGGAAGAATTTTGCCCTAGATGGTAAAAATAAGCCGCCGGATTTGCTGGCGGCTTAAATTTTCAAAAGTCGTATTTTTTTAAAATTATTTTCCATAAAAAGCATCATCCGGGAGTTTTTGCATAGCTTTTGGATATTTTTCATGAATCATCTTTAAAAAGGTTTGAACGTCTTTCTTGCACTTTGAGATCGGTACGTAGTAAAACACCATTCTTGTTAGAGATTTAATAAGGACACTTTTTGGAATTTTGAGCACTTTCAGGGTAGCATCTACTGCTTCTCTTTTTCTCTTATTCATTTCATCTGTGGCTACCCATAAAGCAAGCTCTCCGTACTCAGCTTCTAACTTATTACTTTCTAGGAATTTTTTCGTTGTAAAAAGACCGGCTATTGGAATCCTTTCTGATAAGCCTGTTAATTTTGACCATTCCCTTTGAAAGTCCAGAATAATTTTCCCGGCTTTTGAGGAGGTTACCATGGTTACAAATGGTTCTGGAAGAGCTGCATATTCAACTTTTCCAGCCTTGAAGAGAGAGACTATTTCGTTTGGTTGTGCATAACTTATTGTTACATCCTTATCAGGATCCACCCCAGATTCTTCTAAGAAGTATCTAAGTAGAACGTCCACCACTGTTCCTCTGGTATGAGAGCAGTAGATGGTTTTACCTTTCAAGTCTTTCAGGCTATTTATCTCGTTTTTGCCAATCATGTAAAATACTTTCCATTCATGCACCCCAAGAAGAACCATATCAAACCCTTTGTTATATAAATTTGCTCCTAGGGTTATTGGAAGAACATAAAAGTCGGCTTTCCCAGCTTTTATATATGCTACAGCTTCTTCTGGAGTTCTCCAAAAGGAAACATCAAGGTGCTTCCCTATTTCTCCATTTGTGATAAAAGAAACAGGAAGAATCGTAGGACCGTATGGGTTCAACAACGTTAGTGATAGAAGCTGTATAGCAATAAATAATAGCAAAACAATCAAAAATTTTTTCACTAATGATCCCTCCTTTTCTTACGGTGATGTGAGTGTTTTCACATTTAAGATTATAACCAGTAAACGACATGAAAGCAAGTGTAAAGCACCATCCCGTTTGATATAATAAACTAACCAAAACTTTTTGTTCACTTTAGGAGGAAAAACTTGCAATGAAACTTTTAAGTTTATTTACCATAATGTGAATAAATGTTTGATTTTATCTGACTATACAAGGATAAAAGGAATTTAGGTTGTAGGAACAAAACTAAAAATAGAGATAATAAACAAAAGAAAAAGGATGTGACTGGTTGAGATGGAAGTAAATCTTTTTTTGAATAGGGTTATTCCATTTGTTTCTAAACCTGCAAGATACATTGGAAGAGAATACAATTCCATAGTTAAAGATCCCAATGATAAGGTAAGAATCGCCTTGGTTTTTCCGGATGTATATGAAATAGGAATGTCTAACTATGGTCTTGAAATCCTTTACCATATTTTAAATTCGCTTGATTTTGTATGGGCAGAGAGAGCCTACCTTCCTTGGCCAGATATGATAGAAAAAATGAAGGAATATGATATTCCGCTTTTTACTTTGGAATCTAAGACTCCGTTAAGAGAAATGGATGCTGTTGGCATATCACTTGAGTATGAACTTTCTTATACAAATGTTATAGAAGTTCTAAAGCTTTCCAAGATACCAGTAAAAGCCGTGGAGAGAAAAGAAACAGATCCAATTATTATTGGCGGCGGACCACTTAGCATGAATCCAGAACCGATCTCTCAAGCTTTCGATGCAATTTTAGTCGGAGATGGAGAAGAAGCCATCATTGAAATTGCGCAGATTCTTAAAGAA
>JAMOOR010000392.1 GCA_027065235.1 Thermotogaceae bacterium
AGAATATGTTAAAGAAAAAGCGAGAAAGGAACTCGGACGCCTTGAGAAGATGTCACCATATTCAGCCGAAGCAACGGTGGTCAGAACATACCTTGATTGGATCCTTTCTCTTCCTTGGAACGAGAAAACACAGGACAGAATGGATATAAATGAGGCAAAAAAGATTCTGGAGAAAAACCACTACGGCCTTGAAAAAGTGAAAGAAAGGATTCTTGAATTTTTAGTTGTAAGGAAGATATCGAAGAATTTAAGAGCACCGATCTTATGTCTTGTAGGGCCTCCCGGTGTTGGAAAGACATCTCTTGGCAGGTCCTTAGCAGAGGCTATGGGAAGAAAGTTCGTTAGGATGTCTCTTGGAGGCTTGAGGGACGAAGCAGAAATAAAGGGGCATAGAAGAACCTATGTTGGCGCTATGCCGGGAAGAATCATTCAAATGATAAGAAGGGCGGGCACAAAAAATCCTGTTCTTCTGCTTGATGAGATAGATAAGATGGGAGTATCTTTCCAAGGGGATCCCGCAGCTGCGCTTTTGGAGGTCTTAGATCCAGAACAGAACAAAGAATTTGTTGATCATTACCTTGAGGTTCCCTTTGATCTTTCCGATGTTGTATTTGTGGTTACCGCCAATGTTCTTTACACGATACCTCCGGCTCTTATCGATAGAATGGAGATCATAGAAATACCAGGATACACGGATAATGAAAAGTACAAAATAGCAACCGGTTACATAATCCCAAAACTTCTTAAAGAATACAATTTAGAGGGGAAGATAAAGATAACACCTTCTGCTATAAAGAAGATAATTAACGAGTACACAAGGGAAGCTGGAGTTAGGAACCTGTCAAGATCGATCGAGAGGATAATTAGAAAAGCAGCTCTCAAAATCGTTGAGGGAGAAAAGGAAGTCAAAGTTACGGTAAAGGACCTTGAAACTTACTTGGAAAATCCACCCTACAGAGACGAAGAAAAGTTGAAAAAGCCCACATCTGGCGTCGCAACAGGCATGGCGTGGACTCCCTATGGGGGAACGATAATCCTCGTTGAAAGCGTAGTTCTACCTGGAAAAGGTAACTTGATCTTAACAGGTCAAATGGGCGATGTGATGAAAGAATCGGCAAGGATTGCTTTAAGCCTTTCAAGGAAAATTTGCGGCTCTGAGTATAAGGAAATCTTCGAAGAGAGTGATATACATATCCATGTTCCGGAAGGTGCTGTCCCGAAGGATGGACCATCGGCCGGAATCACGATGGTGACATCCATAGTATCGGCGATAACAAGAAGAAAGGTAAGAGACGATGTTGCAATGACGGGAGAAATAACCCTCCGTGGCAGGATTCTTCCGGTTGGAGGTATAAAAGAGAAAATAATGGCAGCGGTTAGAGGGGGAATAAAAGAAGTTATCCTTCCAAAAGCCAATGAACCATCGCTTAAGGACATTCCAAAGGATATCTTAGATAAAATTTCTATAAAGTTCGTGGAGAACATAGATGAAGTTCTCAAGGAGGTTCTTTTATGAGAAATTGCAGGTCACTTTTGATTATAATGACCGTTTTTGCAGTGCTCTTCGTCGTTACATTCATCTTTTACAGATCGGTTTACAGAGAGAATGAATCTCTCAAGAATGAGGTGCAGGCTTTTAAATACTTATACGATGGTAATATAGAAAAGTTTGTGGAGTATATGAAAAAACTTGGAAAAAAAGATGTGGACATAAATTTCTATATTGAAAAAGCTATAGAAATCCAAATAGGTAGAGCCGAAATCGAAATGGAGAAGCACAACTACGATATTGCCTACAAGACTCTTCTCGATATTTATGACTATTCTCAAGACGAGAAGCAAAAATACTACATAGCATATCTTCTGGGAAAAGTGCTTAACAAAAAGGGAGAATATGAAGAAGCTTACAACTTTTTAAAAGTTTTTCTATCTGGGAAATTCTACAGTTTTTCCAAAGAAGCCCTCCTTGAACTTGCATTATCTTCGAAAAAACTTGGGAAGGTGAAAGAGCTTAAAATGATTGAGGAATATTTCAAAAAAGACCCGGTTTATTATAAGAAACTCCAAGAGGTGATCGGATGAGAAAGGTTTTCCGAATTTTTACCACCATCTATTTCATAATAATAGCAGCAATATATCTTGTGTTTTATGGGGGATTTGTTCTTTTATGGGGAAAGTTACTTAAGATTTTTAAAGGTGAAGAAGCGTCCAAAAAATACGTTCTCAATGAAGTTAGGAAGTTTGGTGTTAGAGCGTTTTCTTGGCTCTTTTCAAAGGTTCATGTTGAAGGGGAGGAAAATATTCCAAACGAGACCTTCATGGTGGTTGCCAACCACCAAAGTCTTATGGATATCCCTCTTATACTTGCCTATGTTACAAGGGGAGGTTTCATAGCTAAAAAGGAGCTTGAAAAAGTTCCTGGTGTTGCGTGGTTTATAAAATATATGGGTGGGGTTTTCATCGACAGGGAAAATCCTCGACAGATAGCTGGAGAGATAAAGAAAGTTTTAAAAAATTTAAGAAATGGTGTTAACTACATAGTTTTCCCTGAAGGAACGAGAACGGAGGATGGAAGTGTTCTTGAATTTAAAAAAGGGAGTATAGCCCTTGCCATGAAAACCAAGGTAAAAATATTGCCCGTTGCAATATGGGGAACGATGTACTTGGTGCCTAAAAGAAGCCTGCTTTTCGATCCTGGAGAGGTTTACCTTAAAATCCTCCCTCCTGTTGATCCAACAAAGTTCGATAATGAGAAAGAACTTATAGAATATGTAAGGAGCAAAATCGTAGAAGCTGTGGAAGAACTAAGAACAAAGGACAAGAAGCACAAGGGGTGATGATATGGTCGTATTTTCTTTTATACTGATATTCATAGGAATAGTCGTTGTCCATGAATTTGGACATTTCATTTTTGCAAAGATGTTTGGAGTAAGAGTTTTGGAATTCTCCATTGGTTTTGGACCAGCAATTTATAAGAAAAAAGGAAAGGAGACGACCTTCAGGATAAATATCTTCCCCCTTGGCGGTTATGTGAGGCTTTCTGGGGAAAGTCCTGAAGACTTTGAAGAAGGTGACGAGGGAAGGAGATTCTATGACAAACCCGCATGGCAGAGGCTTCTGATAGCCTTAGCGGGCCCCGTTTTTTCCATACTGGCTGGATACCTTCTTTTTATGATTATTGTCTCTGTTTGGGGAGTAAACCTTGCTGGAGTCAGCACAGTTCTTGATAACACTCCAGCTCAAAGAGCTGGTCTTTTACCCGGTGACAAAATATTAAAGGTAAATGGAAAGTATGTTTTTGACCCAATGGTGATATCTTCCATGATAAAAGAAGGAAAAGAGATAAACCTTGTCGTTCTTAGGAATGGAAAAAAGGTTAGCCTGTCTATAAAACCAGAAATGATCCCTGAGCAGTGGGACTTTTATCTAAAAAGCGCCGAAGGGACTCCAAATGGAAAGTTTATCTCTCTGGAAAATCAACAGAAGATAACGCCAGAGTTTGTCAAGACTTTGATAAACGAAAGAGTTCGACTTACCTTCGATAAAGGTTATCTTGAAGGGGTTCTTCAGAACTTTTCCTATGTACCGGAAAGGTACGCCGTTGGCTTCGTATATGCAGGATACAAACCTATCTTTAAGAAGAATTTCTCGCCTTTTAAAGCAGGAGATAGAATTATTTCGATAGATGGAATAAAGCTTAAAAACTGGCTCTGGTTCATAAGAGCAACAACATATCTTGCCCTTGAAGATAAAGATGCCTATATAGAGCTCTATGGAAAAGACATAGATTGGTACATCTATGGCCCATCGGATATTGTTGATATAACTTACGAAAGCGGTGGAAAGGTTAAAACCGTATCGTTATCGAAGGAGAAAGCCCAGAAAATTTTCTCGGATTTGACGCTTTTTACTCCTGAGGTAAAACCATACAAACCTAATTCTAAGATAGAGGCGATAGATCTTGCCGTAAAAAGATGCAACTGGGTTGTTCTTTTAACATGGAAGAACCTCTTTGGTGTTTCCTTCTTTAAAAACATATCTAGTGGCCAGGTTGTCGGGCCTGTAGGACTTGTTCAGATGGTTGGAACTGCCAGTAAGATGGGACTTGACTCTGTTCTCGTCCTTGTTGCGATAATTACAATGAGCATAGGGATATTCAATCTTTTGCCACTTCCGGCACTTGATGGGGGAAGAATTGTTTTTGCGCTGATCGAGATGATCACAAGGAAAGAAGTTAATCCCAAAGTAGAAGCGATAATCCATACAATTGGTTTTCTGTTCCTCTTGGGGCTTATGATCTACATAAGTTTCATGGATGTCGGAAGGATGATGGGAAGGTGAAAGTGAGAATAGGAAATGTCGTGATAGGAGACGGAAATCCTGTAGCTATTCAATCCATGACCAATACAGATACAAAAGATGTGGAAAAAACAGCTTTTCAGATAAAAAGATTGGAAGCTGCTAAAGTCGATATAGTTAGGGTTTCAACACCGAATATTGAAAGTGCAAAAGTTATAAGGGAGATTAAAAAAAAGGTTGGTGTTCCTATAGTTGCCGATGTTCATTTTGATCATAGGATAGCGATTGAGGCCATTAAGTCAGGAGCTGATAAGGTAAGGATAAATCCGGGAAACATAGGAGCCGATTGGAAAGTAAAGGAACTTGCAACTGTGGCAAAAGATTACGGCGTGCCGATAAGGGTTGGCTCCAACACAGGTTCTTTGCCAAAAGATCTTGAAGGTAAAATGGAAAGGTGGAAGGCATTGGCAGAAGCTGCTCTGAGGGAAGTCAAGATTTTAGAAAGTGCCGGTTTTTACAATATAGTTGTCGCAGCGAAAAGTTCCGATGCGATAGAGACTATCAAAGCTTACGAGTACATAAAAGCTCATGTGGATTACCCCCTCCATATAGGTGTTACTGAGGCCGGAACCTACGAAAGCGCTTTAATTAAGTCTTCATTTGCCCTTGGATACCTTTTATACAAAGGTATTGGGGATACGATAAGAATATCTATAGCTGGTGACCCTGTTAAAGAAGTTATCGCTGCAAGGAA
>JAMOOR010000393.1 GCA_027065235.1 Thermotogaceae bacterium
CAAGGATGGTTGGTGGAGGCTTTGGCGGCGGGATAATAGTCCTATCAAAGCCTGGTGAGATAGAAGAAGTTTACAGGGATCTTTCAAAGAAATACCACGAAAAATTCGGCTTTCACCCACGTTTCATAGAAATTGATAGCGATGATGGCGGTAGGAGTATAACATCAAAGCGAAAACCATAAGATGATATTCTGATCGCTTTCAAGTTAAAAGTCCCACTACCTACAATAACAAAAAGCCCCCTTGAAGGGGGCAATACTTTTATACAAGATTTCTTACTCTTCCACTATGATAGAACCTGTTGGACAGCTATCCCTTGCATCAAGAACACACGGAAGATCTGTTTCCGGCTGAAGAACTTCTGCTTTCATGGTTTCTTCGTTCATCTTAAAGACCTCTGGACAAAGGCTTTCACATACACCGCAACCAATGCATGTAGTCTCATCAACTCTTACCGTCATACTTTTTTCCCTCCTTCTTCCATATTTGTATAATATCCTCTACCCATTCTATGCTACCTTTGTATAATATCATCAAATTCTCCTTTTTCAAAGTGTAAATTATACACAAACCAGATGGATATGAAGATATTATTCTGTTGATAAAAAGAGGGAACAGAAGGTAACACAGCTCTCATTTTCATGCCAAGATTCATATAAGTGCAATATACAAATATATGATATCACTCAAAGTGCCTTTATAAGTTTTTTCTCATACTCAATAAACTCTAAAAAATCACAGAAATTCCTTCAATATCCTGCAAAATTTACCAATATGGCATTCATCCTAGTCAGCATCACAATTATTCCAAAAAGTATCACTATAAACGGGAGTATTTTCATAAAATCACCCCATAAGCTAAAAGCTGTAAAAGAATCCTACATCAACTTCAAAACTCCTTGGATAACTCCAATAAACAAAACCCGATATACCCGCTGACTGAGGCTTGAATATTGTTTCATAAAACGGGTAGTTTATCTCAAGACCAACTTTAAAAGCAGCTGTGTATTCCTGCTCAGGGACTGACCCATAATCATCTTCCGATTCTTCATAAGGTAAGACAACCTCTAATGAAATCTTTGGAGCTACTGCTATGGATTTGTTAAACAAGATGTACCACTTTCCATATCCTCCCAACGCGTAACCATTCAAGGAGGCACCCAAGATCATGCCAAAGGAGAATTTTTTGTTTGCAAAGAGGTCGCGTTTTGTGTATCCGACTTCTGTGTAGATTTCATTTGAGTTCATATTGAGAGAAACATCCATGCCAAAAAATGGCTTATAATCAAAATCTTCCAAAGCATAGTTCCCCATTTTTATCTTTGAGCTTTTTTCTAAATACCGGATTATCCTAGACACAGAACTTTTTTCTTTAACACCTGTAACTTTCACATAACCTTGAGTAAATCCATCATCTATTATCCTAAAGTAATAGCCTCTTTTTACACCATAATTCTTTCCTGCACTTATCTCAACATTGCTCCCTTTAATACTGCTCACTTTTGCCTCTATCGCAAAGAACCGTCTTACATAATCCGATATTTCTTTTCCAAGTTTCTCATAAGCACTCTCAATAACCTCTTCTTTGTATTCTCCACGGATAGAGCCAAACCTATCCTCTCTTATGCTTTCAGGAGATTTTATAGAAATGGTGAATTTCTTTGCAATTTTTAAATTTCCATTCTTACCATCGATTACAATCACTAAAGCATCGATGAAGTAAGAGTGAAATGAGACATTCTCTATAAATATATCGTTGAAGCTACCAGCAGATATGTACTCATCCTCAGTTGCCCATGCCCCTTTCTTTACTCTTACATATTCACCTTTTTTCCTATCAGGTATATATCTTCCTGATTTTAAATCGAACCTATAATATTCACCTGCATAAACGGGTGTTGTTCCTATGTATTCTCCGTTAACCGGGTTGGGAAATTTAAGGTATTCTGTAGATTCCACCAATTCATACCTACTGTCTAGTATCTTCACCACTACAAGGTATCTTGCTGGTTTAAGATATGTTCCGACTTCTCCCCCCCCACTTATGAGGTCTTGATATTTCATCTCCTTAAATAGGTAATTCAAGTATGATCTATCGTACATAGTGTATCTATCTTCCTCATAGAAATATTTTTTCACAAAGTTTCCAAGAGGAGAAAGGCTGCCTTCATAAAAAGCTATTGTGGGTTTTTCTGTATACATCTTTTCTTTTCTCAAATCTATTTTTATGTTGTTAAGGATATCCATGTAGGAACTTCCACTAAGGACAAAGCCTTTCTGAAATAAGATGAAAGACGTTTTGAAATCGATAAATGTCAGTGAGGCGTATAGCCAGTATCTTCTGTCACTCACATACTTTACAACTTTTCTATAAAAACCTGTATAATAGGTGTACTTTTCGTTTTCATCCCTTGCCCACACAAAATTCATGAGACGAACATAATTTCCATATCTATCTGGTACATACTTTTTCTTTTTATAGTCGTATTTGTACAGCGTGCGATAGGCCTTATAGTAAGATCCAGCATATCTTACATAGCTCCCATTTTTGTCATCCCTGACAAAAACTACTTTCTTAAATCCTCTTTTACTTTCTTTGAAATCAGTTATATGAAAAATTAGTCCATATCTTGCCGGCCTTTCATTGGGATCCAACTTAAAAGCTTCAGCGGAATTTATAAGTATCTTTTTAATACCCTCTCCTATACTTTCTGGTATGGAAAGCGATTTGTCCTTCATAACAATTATTCTTACTCCAGTTGAAAATTCCATAATCGTTATAAGTAACATGACCAATACAATTAACCGGGGCTTCACCATGATAGATCACCCCCAAAAGCCACTCCATTCGTGGATAATGCAACGTACGGATTCAGATTGAAAAATGAAAATCCACCGTAAATGCAATAGTTGTCTATAGATGAAGTGAATCCTATAAAGAAGTTTCCAAAAACACGGGCTCTAAAATCTACACCATAATTTATCTTACCTTTAAAGGGATCATAGGAGATGAAAGAAGAGCCCGATGCCCTTTCCCTCCAATGGAGATCGATGATTCTTATTCCTAATGAAAGATATGCTCCGTTAAAAGTGGAGTAACCAACACCAATATGAAGAAAAGAAGGGAATTTAAAATTTTGATTTTCTTTGAGCTCTTTTACGCTTTCCAATGGCACATCAGAAAGCTTTATAACCTCTGCTTCCGCCGAATCTTGTGTAACTTCCCTGACCATGAAAATATTTCCATTTCCCTCGAAAACCATTCCAGGTTTGATTCCTTCCTCTTTACCTTTATCTATTATAACTATCATATCTTTTGCTTTTACAACTTCCGCCTCTATAGTGAACTTCTTCTTTAAATCGCTCAATACTTTCTTTGAAAGCTCTTCTGCAACCTCACTTGTCCAGAGCTTTTCGTTATCATAATGTTTTATAAGATGTTTATTTAAACCATCATATGTATAGTAAACTCTTCTCCTTTTTAAGTCCTTTTTGAAATCACCGCTGAGTTTTTTTTCAGTTCCATGATAGAGCACGTAACTGGCATTTATTTTTATTTCTACCCAGATTTCGTCAACGGGCAGCTTTCTATAAAAGTCCCCGGAGTAATAGTAGTATTTCCCATCAACCGATCTAACATATCTTCCCTCATCGTTAAGAATGTATCTTCCCTTTGAATAATCGTATTTGTACCATTTTCCCACGTATACCTTTATGAATTTCCCGTTAATCAATATGTAGTCGCCATTTTCATTGTCTTTTAGATATATCTTTCTCTTTTTAAACGTTTTTATGGAAAAGTTTTTTATGTTTAAAACCATCCTATATTCCGCATCCTTAAAGGTACCCGCCAAAAGATCCTCTGATGTGAAAAGATCCTGAAAGTTAACCTCTTTGAATACAACCTTAAAGGCTTCGGAAAAGTAAATATAAAATCTCTCCGAGTCGGTAATGCTGGATAGGGTGTAACCCTTTGCCACATCTGCCATCTGTCCAGAACCAGAGAAGAGAAGTTGAACATAGGGTTTTGAGATTAAAATTGAAGCGGTCAAAATCAAGAAAACCAAGAGAAAAAATTTTCTCACCACTATCAACCCCCTCAATTTGAAGTATACTATTCAATTGTGTTGACTCAAAAAGGGGTGATTTTTTGTGATAATTGCAATAACTGGAAAACCTGGAAGCGGAAAGACTACGATAGTTAAAGAAGTCGTGAAAAGAATTGGAGGAGTTGGATTTTACACGGAAGAAGTTAGAAAAGAAGGAAAAAGAATAGGATTTATGGCTGTGACTTCATGGGATGAAAAAACTTGGATAGCAAAGGTTGGAACCGCCGGAGAAAAGAAGGTAGGGAAATACACCGTGCTTGTGGAGAATTTTGAAAACAAAGTGGTGAAGAAACTGATATCAGAGATGAAAAAAGAAAGGCTGATATACATTGACGAAATAGGAAAGATGGAGATGCTATCGAATGAATTTAAAAAGATGGTTGGAGATATGCTGAACATGAAAAAGCTATTCATAGTGACCGTTCCTGTTAAAAACTTCAACCATCTTGTAAGAAAGGTCAAAGAAAAGGCAACTCTCATCATAGACGCTTGGGATTACTGGGATAACAAGGAAAAGGCTGTTGAAACTATAATTCAAGTAATTAAGTCTTCAAGTGTTTAAAACAATCCTTGTTTAGAAATAAATCATTCTAAAAGAATCCACCCAAGTTAACAAAAAAGCCGGCAAGAACGCCGGCTTCTACCTTTCCATTTTCTTTTTAAACCACTCAACCGTTTTTTTCAATCCTTCTTCAAGACTCACTTTTGGAGTCCAATTAAGAACCTTTGCTGCCTTTGAAACATCGAGGATGCTCTTTCTTAAATCTCCAGGTCTTGGCGGAGCGTATACAGGATCCTTTTCATAGCCAGTTATTTCCTTCAGCATTCTGAAAAGCTCATTGACAGTGGTCCCCTTTGATGTACCTATGTTGACAATTTCTCCATCAGCCTTATCCATAGCAGCCATGTTGGCTTCTACAACATCCCCAACAAATACATAGTCTCTTACATATTCTCCATCACCAAATATTTTGACTTCTTCGTTCTTAAGCATCCTCTCAGTAAATATAGCTACAACTCCTGCTTCTCCATAAGGATCCTGCTTTGGTCCATATACATTGCCGTACCTTAGAATTGTGTATCTCAGTCCGAATTCATGATTGAAGAATCTAAGATAGTTTTCCACGGAGAATTTAGCTATACCGTAGGGCGATATCGGTTTTGGGAACTCCGTTTCTGGAGTGGGAATCTTGGAAACTTCGTCTCCGTATATAGCCCCTCCAGTTGACGAGAAAATGAACTTCTCGACACTATACTCAACAGAAAGCTTGAGTAAATTCAGGGTACCAATTATGTTTACATTTGCATCAAAGTCCGGTTCTCTAACAGACCTCGAAACACTTGCTTGAGCCGCTAGATGGAAAACATATCTAGGTTTGTGAAGCATAAAAATTCTTTTGAGCATTTCTACGTCGGTTATATCATGTTCATAAAACAATACCTCTTGGGATAAATTCTCAACCTTTCCAGTTGAAAGATTATCTACAACTATTACTCCCTCGCCCAATTCAGTAAGCTTTTCAACAAGGTTGGAGCCGATAAAACCGGCCCCACCCGTTACTAAGATATTACTCATTTTACTCCTCACCTCTTGAAAGTTTCTTACTTTCCTCAATAAAAGCTACCAGTTCCTCTGTCTTTTCCTCATTGAAGTCTTTGATTATCTCGTAGAACTTATCAAATCTATCTTTTACGCTTTCGTCAACATAGTGAGAGAAGCTTCTTGCCAATTTATCAGAAACCGTTGGCTCAAGTCCTATAACATTCATGAAGAAATCTCTGAACCTTGACTGGAGCTCTTCCTTAACTTTTGCTCTCTCTTTTCCTTTTCTTGTAAGGGTTATCATGTTATATTTTTCGTAATTAACAAATCCAAGTTCAGAGAGTCTCTTCATGGCGTTGGTAACGCTTGGAAGGCTGACTCCAAGCCTTCTGGCTATCTGGCTAACCCTAGCTGCTGGCTGCTTCTTGGTTATCTCATATACTACTACCAGGTAGTCTTCAAGATGGACTGTTATCTCCTTTTTTCTCCCTCTCCTCATCTTCCTTCCTCCTTTCAAATTTTCCGATATTTGTCATAGTACTCTTTTATTTTCTTCATATCCTGCATAGCAAGATCGTATGGTGATCCCGGACCCGTTGCTCTGTTCCTCAACAAATAACTCGGATGAAAGGTCGGGAAAAGTATTATACCACCTATCCATTCAAGTTCCCTGCCACGCATCTTGGTAATTGAGACTTTCTTCTCTAAAAAAAAGTTTAAAGCTGTCGCACCCAAAGTTACTATGACTTTAGGATTTACTATTTGGATTTGCGCTAAAAGGTGATGCGAACAAGTGAGCATCTCTTGGTTTGTGGGAACTCTGTTGTTTGGTGGTCTACATTTTACAACATTCGTTATGTAGACTTTTTCTCTTGGAAGTCCCACTTCCTCCATCATCTGCGTTAACAACCTGCCGGCTCTTCCAACAAACGGCCTACCTGTTTTATCCTCTTCTTCCCCCGGCCCTTCTCCCACAAACATAACGGGTGAATCCAAGCTACCTTCACCGGGAACGGGATTTATCCTTGTAGGGCCAAGAGGACAGGCAAAACACTTTTCTATTCTCTTTATAACTACATCCATCAAATCTTCCTTTTTTATAATAAAGCTTTCCATTCCGCCTCCTCCTAAAGGAATACCTTCCAGCCTATTATACTATAGAAACAAGTTTTATCAAAAGTATTTTTTTCGGCATCTTAAACAAAATACATCCCAAAGAAAAGCCCCGCAAAATGCGGGGCGGACAATTCTGTTTGGATTATAGAATAGTTATTTTTCTATCTGTTCTTTTATCTTCCTAACCGCATTTTTCATAGCTTCTTCAGGAGTCGCTTTCCCATTTATTATAAGACTTAGAGCATCTCCCATGGCTCCCCATACGGCTCCCATTTGTGGCACATTTGGCATTGGTATACCGTTCTTTGCACTGTTTGTGAACCCAACAACATCAGGATTATCTTTAACAAGGTCCAAGACGTCTTTTCTGGATGGAAGTCTCGGATCTGCAAGATAGAGTTTGTACATGGTATCTTTACTCGCTATGAATCTTAAGAGGAAGTCCATGGCTATCTCCTTGTTGGGGGACTTTGAGTTAACCATGAACCCCTGTACACCAACAAACGGTCTTGCAGGTTTTCCTGGCTGCAGTTCTGGGATTGGGACAACACCGTAGTCGATTCCTGCATCCTTATAAGCTTTAACAGCCCATGGCCCATTGATTATCATAGCAGCAGAATCATCTTTGAAGAGCGAATCCATTACACCGTAATTATCTCCACTTTGGAGAATTCCCTCATCATAGAATCTCTTAATTAAAGCAGCTCCTTTTATAGCCCCTTCGTTGTCAAGCCCTATGTCATGAACATCCAATCCTTTTGGTGTGTTCTTAAAGACATATCCTCCATATCCGAAAATAAAAGGAGCAGAGAAATAGAAATTTGCTGCGTCGTATACAAAACCTCTAACCTCTCCCTCATATTCCTCATCGATCTGTTTTGCCATCTCAATGAGTTCATCAATCGTCTTTGGAGGATTTTCTACATAAGACTTGTTGTATATAAGCGCAATAGCTTCCATTGCATAAGGAACTCCATATAGTTTCCCGTTGAATGTAAAAGCATCAAGAGCTGTCTGGTAATACTCCTTTTTGTCTGCAAGATAACTGATGGGTTCCAGTAGCCCATTTACAACAAGCTCTCCCACCCAATCATGAGGTCCTATTATAATGTCTGGCCCTTCTCCAGCTTGAGCTGAATTGAGGAATTTTGGCTTTATAGAGTTGAAATCAACCTGTTGAACCTCAACGTCGACACCTGTCTTGGCTTTGTAATCCTGCCCCAATTTTTGGAGGATATCCACTTGTTTCTCCGAACACCAAATGGTAATCTTGGTAGAAAAGGCAAAAACAACCAAAACGCTTAAAATTACCACTAAGAGCTTCCTCACAATCTTTCCCTCCTTTTTTAATTTTCAAATACAGCACCATAAGAGATTTTACAATAAATTATATTTAACTTACAAAATAAATATGTGAGAATCAATTCTCTTACAAATTCAATTTATCGGCATCTGAATCTCATTTCATTTGAGCTTTAAGAGAAAGTATAGGGAAAGCATAACAGCACCTGCGAATGCTAATCCTCCACCCACTCCGGTGATGTCTGCAAGATATCCAACGAGTGGTGCCATCGAGGCTTTAAATATAGTCTTTATCTGAGATTCAACAGAAAGAGTGGATGTTAAGGCGGAGGAAGGAGCTCTCTCGCTTATGTAAGCAACCATAAGGGGTTTCCTTAAATTTTGAAGAACATAGATAATCACAAGAAAAATAGCTGATAGAACAGATAGTTTGAAGCTCATAAACACTCCTGAAAGTAAAATCGAGAGAGCTGCAAAAAGGAATATAGAATTAGCAGCAAATTCTATGCTTTTAACCTTTTTTACAAATTTTCCTGAGTTTCTCGAGGCAGAGCTAGTCATAAGATATACAAAGAAATACACTATTCCAACAACTATTGCCGTTCTCTGGTAACCACTCATGCTAAGGAAAATCGGCAAAGAAAGAGCCAATGTCTTGAGTATTGGCTGGAGGTAGGATTTGGATATTCCGAATGATCCATCAAATATAGCACTGTTTATTATGGGTTTTAAAACTTTCCAATTTTTGAATATGGATATGAAATCAAGGAGTGCTTTCTTCTTGGATTTTTTCTTCGAAGCAACTTCTCCTTCGAGATATTTTGGATAGGTTGCAAGGTTTATGAGGTTCAATGTGTAGGGAATAAGGGCAAATAGAAAAACGTTTTTGTAATTTTTAGTGAATATCACAACTACTGCCGACAAAATAGCGTTGAAGGCTGAACCAAGCTGGGAAAATGAACGCGTAGCACCATAGTATTCTACTTTTAAATCGTACATGTTGTTTATCTTCAGATACTCATAGATCATAGATTTATGTGTTCCCGTTCTGAATGTATCTCCCAGAGCGATTAGAACCATACCAAGGGATAACATCCAAAAGTGTTGGAAGAAATAGAAAATCAAAAATGCAACGATATAGGAGAACATAGAAAATACCATCGATTTTCTTCTTCCATATAAATCAGCGACTATACCTGTTGGGATCTCTAAAATATAAGTAGAGATCTCGGATATTGAAAAAAGAAACCCTATTTGGAGGAAAGAAAGTCCAAGCGATCTGAAGTAAAGTATAAAGAATGGCTCATAAAAATTAAGATTTTTTAAAAAACCATAAGCTGCAAATCTGACAAATTGAAAATCTTTTTTAAAGCTCGCCATCCCTTATTCCGTCTCACCCCTAAATCTTTCCAAACCTATACCTACCATTCCCGGCGCAACATGTTTTGTAATAACCTTGCCCGTTAGTGCCCTATCAAAAAACACAACATCAAATTTTTCCTTAACTGCATTTGCTACCATTTCCGCTTCATCGTCAGCTCCAGCTGTGATGGAAATGTAGTTCACCTTTTCTCCATCCTTGAAGCCCAATTCACTAAGTTTTGAGAGAAGCATCTTTATAGCTTTGTTGACTCCTCTTGCCTTTCCAAAAGGTTCCATCGTTCCATCTTGTTTTATGTAAACCCCAACTTTCATTTTAAGCATACTGCCAAGAAAACCCTGAAATTTGTTTATTCTTCCACCTTTTACGAGGTAATCAAAATTTGATACATAGAAAACGGCTTGGTAATCTCCATTATCGAATCGCTCTTTTAGTATTTTCATGATCTCTTGACTGTCTTTTCCCTGATTTGCCAAAAGCCTTGCAGTCCTTGCTATAAGAGCAACTATCGAGGATGCTCTGAGAGTGTCAAAAACGTAGACGGGTATTTCCACCTCTTTCGCTGCAAGCGTTGCACTGTTGAATGTACCTGACATCTGAGTAGATATCGTTATAACAAGTATTTCATCGTAACCTTTTTCCATTATTTCTTTATACTTTTCAATGAAGTCAGGAACTGTTGGCTGGGAAGTATCCGGTATCTCTCCAATGTCTAAAAGCCTTTGATAGAACTTTCTTTTTTCCTCATCAAGCCATGTGTCCTTCTCTTGGGATCCATCCGGCCATATTATGTACAGAGGTACTACATCAATATCGTATTTTTCGAGGAAGTGTTCCGGAAGGTCTGCTGTGCTATCGACTATAATTTTTATCTTTCTCATCTTTTCACCTCCAATCTTTCAAGTGCCACTGATGCCGCTCCCAAAACCCCAGAATCATCAAGAAGCTTACTTATAACAATTTCGTAAGTCCCTTCAAAACTTGGCATAACTCTGCTTTTAACTACTCTTTTCAATGGTTCAAGTATTATGTCTCCAGCTCTTGACACTCCTCCTCCAAGTATAACAATTTCTGGGTTGAATATATGTATAAATCCGGCTATGGCTATTCCCAAAGCTTCCACCATTCTATCTCTAACCCTAAGCGCAAGTTCATCTCCTTTCTTTGCAGCATCCATCACAACTTTTGCGGTTATTTCATCAGATTTGAATATCAAAGAACTTGGATACTTCTTTCTTCCTTCATTCGCCATACGAACAATAGCCGTAGCAGAAGCGAGTGCTTCTAAACATCCGTAATTCCCGCATCCACATATCGGTCCATTCGGCATAACAGTCACATGACCAAGCTCTGCACCAATACCAAGATGGCCTTTTAAAAGTATCCCGTGGGTAATGACTCCCCCTCCAACACCTGTTCCCAGAGTCAATGCCACTATGTGGCTTTTACCCTTTCCATCTCCAAACCATTTCTCTCCAAGAACAAAGGAATTTGCATCATTCTCTACATAGGTTTTAAGCCCTGTCCTTTCCTCTATCATTTTCGCAAGGGGAACTTCTTTCCAATCAGGAAGGTTTGGAGAAAACCGCACAACACCATCATATATGGAGCCTGGTGAGCCAACACCCACAGCAACTGCATCACTTTTTATTTCATTGATTACATCAGATATCCTTTCTATAACCCTTTTATATCCTTCATGAGCCTTTGTGCTGATCTGAACTTTATTAACGATGTCGCCCCTTTCTGAATCTACAAGTCCTATCGTCGTTGTGGTACCACCAAGATCAACCCCTACAACCCTCACTTTACTCCCACCTCTTGCTGCAATTTTTCAACCAGTTTCGGAACTACCATATCGATCACTTCTTGAACACTCTTTCCTTCTATGCTGGCTCCTGCAGCCCTTTTGTGACCCCCACCGCCTATGCTTTTTGCAAATTCTGCCAAATCGAACCATTCCCTGCTTCTCATAGAAACATGCACATGCTTCGGCTCAACTTCCATAAACATAACTGCAACTTCTACACCTCTTATACTTCTCAATTCACTTACGAATCCGGAACTATCATCCGAAGTGCAATTGTGCTTTTTGTACATCTCTTGGGTTATATAAGAATATACCAAAAGCCCGTCCGCTTCCATCTTCATTTTGTCTAAAACTTCTGAAAACAGTTTGAACTGTTCAAGTCTTTTGTTTTCAAGAATCATTCTTGATATTACATATGGTTTTCCCCCTCTTTCCACAAGCTTTGTAGCATCTTTAAAAGCCCTAACATCAGCATTTGGATACCTTAAAAAACCCGTGTCCGTCAATATTCCCATGAGGTTTAAAGTGGCAAGTTTTTCGTCATACTCAGCTCCCAGCTTTTCCAGTATTCTCAGTACCATCTGAGCACAAGCTCCAAAGGTGGAATCAACCCAGCTATAATCGGTGAATTTCTGATGAGTTTGGTGGTGATCAACAACCGCCGTTTTGACTTTCTCAACAAGTTCTGCAAACCTACCTATCCTGTCAGGTGAGGATACATCGACTATCAACATAAGATCCGGTTTAAAACCACTCTCAATGAAACCATCATAGTCTACTATATCTTTAACCTCTTCAAGCTCTTCGAAAATCCAAGGAATATTCCAGTCAATGGCCGGCATAACCTCTTTACCCATACGCTTTAAAGCCGTGTACATTGACAAAACAGAAGAAATATCATCACCATCCGGCATTATATGGCCAACAACAAGAACCTTGTTTGCCTCTTTCAATGCTTTAACTATCTCTTCCATTATTATGCCTCCTTAACTATAAATTTTAACAAGAAATTATATCACTTCTTTTTTATGTTGATGGCATCTTTGTAAATAGATCTCAAAGCTTCTGTATAGTCAACTTCTGCTTTTTCCACCTTATCCATCATTTCCTCAAGTTTTCTTGTAGTCTTATCAGTGACAAACTTCGTGTAATTTTCCTTTAGAAATCTATAAACCTTTCTTCCCAAAGCAGTTGGCCAAAGTCTGCTGTATTTGTCTTCCTTCACATATCCCCTTTTGAAGAGTATTTCTATGATTTTAGCATAGGTAGAGGGCCTTCCGATCTTTCTGTTTTTCATCTCCTCTATTATCTTTGCCTGAGTGTACAAAGGGACGGTATGTTTCTTGTAATGCTTTATATCTTCAACTTCTATCCATCCAGCTTTATAGCAGAACGTTTCCACAGGTTTTATAAGATTCCATCCGCCCTCTATTATCTCTTTGATAACCTCATCTTCAATTTGGGTATTGCCAAATTGCAGGGTTACCTTTTGCTTTTTAACCTTCACAGCCTTTGCTTGACTTTGAAGAAATCTTTCATAAATCATTTTGTATACGTTTATGTGTTTTCTGGTTATGCCTTTCAAAATTCCCTCGTAAACCATCTCTTCTATTTCATCAGGTGACACAGCTTTTGCGGGTCTTATAGCTTCGTGGGCTCCTTCACCACCACTGGTCCAGTCTCTTCCTCTATATATATCCGACAACTTCAACCTTTCAAAGATCCTTTTTGCAATAACCTTTCCCACATCAGATATCCTTGTAGAATCCGTCCTATGGTAGGTTATGAATCCATACTCGAAAAGTTCCTGAAGGATATTCATTATCTCAACAGCAGAATACCTGTACCTTGATGATATCTCAGTGAGGACGGAATCCGTCGTATAGGGAGGCAAAGGATTTAGTGTATCCTCAAACTCTTCTTTTATGTCTACAAAAACTCTTCTCTCTTCTATCTTTCCCTCAACTTCAATTTTTCTTCCATTTATTATAAAACTCGTGAACTGCTTTTCACTGTCTTTATATTCTTTTTCTCTTTCTACAATCCAGCCAAGTACCGTACTCTGAACCCTACCTGCAGACAATTGTTTATTCTTGAACCTCTGCTGTACAACTTGGGACAGTTCAAATCCAACCCATCTGTCCTGAATCCTTCTTACAACCTGGGCTTCAACAAGATTTTCATCGTAGCTTCTTGGAGATTGGAACCTTTTTTTAAACTCCTGCCTGGTTATCTCATGAAGTTCCACTCTCTTTACATTCTCATTAACAGGCTTTAGATACTGGATAACATCGTAGGAAATTTTTTCTCCCTCCGTGTCTGGATCTGTGGCTACAAAAACTTCATCTACTTCCAAAGCTATGTCTCTCAAACTCTTCACAGCATCTGTTTTATCATCTATATCCTCTGATCCGCATCTTGGACAAACAGAACTTTCAGTTGTGAATTGATACCCGCAGCTTCTGCACCTTTTAATTGTTGTATAAACCGGTGTGAAAGTTCCGTCCACCTTAACCCCATGAAATCCTTCATCCGTTACTAAATCATAAACATGACCTCTTGTTGCAGTGAAGATAACAATATTTCCATCATAGACTGACTCGTATGCGATAATTCCCTCGTACTTCCTTGAAGAAGATCTACCAAAAAACGATGAGATGGTAGCAGCCTTTGTGGGTGATTCTACGATGAAGAGAACGGACTTAAAGTCGATTTTTTCTGCACTCTCATTCTGTCTTGTCATAACGACTTCTTCCATTTCTTTGTCCCAATCTACTTCTTCAAAATCTTTCCAATCCTCTTCAACGAGCCATTCCAATCTTTCCTTCAAAATTTCAAAAAGTTTATCGTTGTCTTCAAGAAGTACTGAAATCCCTTTAGTCAATCCTCCTTTTGCGAACCTTGACGCTCTTCCAGAACCTTGGATATATGTAAGCACATCGGGTATTAAAACTTTATTATCCTTTATCTCAAACTTTGAAAACACCTCTTTTGCTTTCTCAAGCCATTCTTTATCATCTATTGGGAGCTTCTTTCTAAATTCATCTATATCTTTCACTTTATCGGCGGAGTAAAACAACTTTCTAAAAGTATCCCCTCTATCTAAAAACTCCCTCAAAACCTTCTTTATTACAAATTTTGAAGCCTTCTCCTTTTCCAA
Source organism: Thermotogaceae bacterium (assembly GCA_027065235.1). Lineage (GTDB taxonomy): Bacteria > Thermotogota > Thermotogae > Thermotogales > Thermotogaceae > JAGHBG01. The sequence continues at coordinate 14,422 of JAMOOR010000393.1, forward strand.
ACTGAATTCAAAATGGGGAGTTCCATAAAATACAACCGCCTTTACCCTCTCTGGCATGTCTATTCCTCTAACCAGCTTTCCGTAATAGCTGCTTACCCCTGCAACTACACTTATTTTCCCTTCTTTAAACTCGTCCATCACCCTTTCTTCAGAGGAAAGAACACTTTCTATGCTGTATCCTTCTTCTTTGAGTTTCTTTACAACTTCTGACAGCTCATCTTTTGTGTTAAAAAATACAATCACACCGTCTTTTAAAATATCAAGAATTTCTTTAAGGCTTTCAAAATCTTTCGACTTGATCCTAACGTTGGTTATATTCCTACTACTTACAACAAGACTGCCTATATCAAAGCCAAGAATTTCTCTAAACAGAAGGTGCCTTAATCCCTTCGGTTTTGCCGTAGCGGAAGAAACCACCAAGACCCCTGTCTTTTCTACATTTATCTTTTCTTTCCCTTTACCTAAGATATTCTTGTAAGCCCTTTCTATCGTTTTTTCATCAACACCAAGGAGCATCAAAATCCTGTCAATATTCTTCGAAGACTTAAGGATCGCATCAACATCATCTACAAATACGAAATCAAATCTTTTATCCTTTAAATATTCAAAATTCCTTGAAATGAACTGCGTGGACACAACAAGGACACTGAAGTTACCCTCTTTTATTTTTTCAAGAACCTCTTTTTTCTCCTTTGATGACATTTTAGAGGTATATTTTAGAGAATCTTTCGAACCAAGGGACCTCAATCTATCATAAACCTGATCCACTAGAAGAACTGTTGGCAAGACTATCAAGGATCTCTTCTTCTTTTCTTCAAAATAAAGAGAAGTTAGGATGCCGAACGTAGTCTTCCCCATTCCGGTCGGTGCAATCGCTGTAAAACTCTTGTTTAAAAGCACCCTCTTAATCCATAACCTTTGAAAACCATTGGGTGGTGTCTTGAGTTTTTCTTCAAAAAAGCTCTCAACTTCCTTGTATCTTTCCCTGAATTCATAAAGACGTTTATAATCCTTTATTTTGCCGCTACTTACCAGATATTCGTACACATTTACATTTAAATCTTCCTCTGGAAGACACACCTTACATGGAAGCCCTTTCAAATTTCTAACATCTGTATTCTTGCCGCCACAATTTATACAGGAATGATGGAACTCCAAGCCTATAGCCAAGATTTCATCTCCTCTCAGCGGCTAAACATAATCACATCAAAGACGATGAGATAAACAAATGACACTATCGCTAAGACAACAAAAGCCATGCTTATTAAAAACCATATAGCTTCCTTTCTTTGATATTGATGCCACGGACTTGTCCAAAAATCTTTTTTAAAGATTTTTTTAATCATGTCTGGTATCGAAACATAATACGAATATCCACCAGCTGGTATGACTTTTCCAAGTAATAGCCCTGCTGCTAACCCCCCAATATGGGCAGCGTTGTTTATATGGCTTCCAGGTATGAATCCGTAGATAACATTGATAAGAATCATGGGAAGCACACCCATAGCTAAAGATTTCATATAATGTGCGGTTTCTTCTTTGTAACCGGTTATAAAGAGGGCTCCCGCAAGACCAAATATCGCTCCGCTGGCTCCAACAGATAAAGAGTTGTAATAGAAAATTTGAGTTGCGATGTTTCCAGCAATTCCTGACGCAAAGTATATGACCAGCATCTTCCACTCACCATAAACCATTTCAATTATGTATCCAAGCTGATATAAAGCATACATGTTAAAGGCTATGTGCAAAATCCCACCATGGACAAACAGCGCTGTAACTATCCTAAACCACTGTCCTTGGGAAACCAAAGGGCCGTATTGAGCACCGAAAACGAGATATTTATACGGACCAAACCTATTTCCGAAAAGCAGCATTGCAAGGTACAAAACTATGTTTACTATTATTAACGAAACGGTTATCTTCATATTTCTTCGCACATTGAACCCCTCCAAAGAAACTTTCTTTAATAAAAACAAAACCCCGCTAAAAGCGGGGCTTGTTTTTCTAAAAACCCATATCACTCTCTTGGGAAAACGATAAACTTGATTCCTGTTTTCTTCTCGCCATCAATCTCAACATCAGCAAAAGCTGGAACACAGACAAGATCGATACCACTCGGTGCAAGGTATCCCCTTGCAATTGCTATGGCCTTAATAGCCTGGTTAACAGCACCGGCACCAATGGCCTGAAGTTCAGCTTTACCATTTTCCCTAATAACTCCTGCGAGCGCTCCAGCTACCTTGTTAGGATTGGAGTTAGAAGCTACTTTTAAAACTTCCATGTTCTTACCCCCTTCGTTGTTATGATGTTATAGAGCATTCATTCCGCCGGTGGCGCGCCCGGCAGGACTCGAACCCGCAGCCACCTGATCCGAAGTCAGGCGCTCTATCCAATTGAGCTACGGGCGCCACCCTGGGGTGGCCAGTGGGATTCGAACCCACGACCACCTGATCCACAGTCAGGCGCTCTACCAGCTGAGCTATGGCCACCACAAATAGCGCGCCCGGTGGGAGTCGAACCCACAGCCCTCGGATTAGAAATCCGATGCTCTATCCTATTGAGCTACGGGCGCTTTCAAAGACCCAATATAAATGGAGCGGGCGACGGGACTCGAACCCGCAACCCCCGGCTTGGAAGGCCGGTGCTCTACCAATTGAGCTACACCCGCCCGCTTCACTGGTCGGGGAGAGAGGACTTGAACCTCCGGCCTCCTGCTCCCAAGGCAGGCGCGCTCCCACCTGCGCTACTCCCCGACCTATCCATATCCGTGGATGTATATTAGCAGCATTTTCCCTCCTCGTCAAGACATATGTACATTACCCCCAGCTATACGAGGACATATCGACTAACAGCACTTAGTTTGGACATAGTACCCAGTTTTCAGGAAGGAGATACTTGTAAAATTACTCTGGATGGATTCCCCTATATCTTTGAATAGCAGCTCAAGTGCTTTCTCTTCACCACCTAAGGTTTTTTGTGCTACAATTTTGCCAAGGGCTTTTATAGCTTCCACATAGTTTGGGACCAAGCTGTATAAGTTGAGAGCTTTGATTGTTCTGCTATTATATTTGTTTTCTTATTTCCTTTTCCCCACCTTCATTCCTCATTTTATAGTGTATCAACCTGAATTTTTACATTCTTTCCACAAAACGCTATTCCAAAGCCGATTACCTTGTAACCTAATCTTTGCATTTTTGCATAATATTTCCTTTCCTTTATTTGCTTTAGGGCTTCTTTGGCTTTTTCTTCTAATTCCTTTTCGTCGTCAGACTTTTTTACCTCAAAAATCGCCGCATACTGCCCATAGTTTTTGTCCTTAGGATATACCACAACATCAAGTCTGCCGTATCCTGACTCCCTCTCACTTCCTACCACATACCCATTCACAGTTATAGCAAGCATTCCGAGCAGGAAGCCCTTGTAGAATCTTTCGCTTTCGTCCTTTGCAACATCGTAGTAGCTAAGACCATCTATCAAAAATTCTGTGAGCCACCCGGCAAATTCTTTATACTCTCCTCTTTTCAGCATGCTGCTTATTTTGTCTGCTACACTGCTACCATCTATACCGGTTTTTTCTTTTATCCATTCTATCACTGTACCTTTGAAAAATCTCATCACCTCTTCATTCGGTATTCTCAAGTAAAAATTTTCTGCCTCTCCACTGTCATAGTTGTATCTCGGTGATAAGTAGCCACTGCTGGCAAAAAGCACCCATACACCACTTTCATTCTTCTCAAGCTCTATAAGGGATATCGATGTATCAAGTGTTTTGTTTATTTCCTCTCCTTTGATCAGTTCAAGTAACTCATTGTGAACTTCCTTGTTGTTAATTACCTGATCTTTGATAAGCTGGTTTTCAGATGTAAAAATCCAATATTTTTTAGCATGAGCGATGGGAGGCCTTTTCGAATTTATTCTTTCACTTACATAGTTAACAACACTCCATGGATTATAAAGGTTATGAGCTTCGCCTACGATATACCCGCTGTACCATTTATCTATTATTTCTTTATCTTCCTTTGTAAGGTTATAGTAAAAGATCATTTCATTTACTTCGTCCTCTGTAAAGCCAAATTTATCATCCATTCCCTCATTAAAAACTGTGTACACGGCAAGATTATTGAGTCCGGAGAATATCGATTCCTTAGCTATTCTGTATACACCTGTAAGCACTCCAAATTCCAAATATTCGTTATCTTTGAGAGCTGCCGTGAGAAGGTTCCTCATGAAAGCTACCATGTTGTCGTAGTAGTCTTTGTCCTTCTTTTCGTATGTATATGCCGCTTCTATTGGAACATCGTATTCGTCAATGAGAAGTATAGTTCTCCTTCCATATGCATCATAATACATCCTCGTAAGAGCTTTTAAATACAGGAAGTATTCTTCTATATTCAACTTTCTATAAGCAATACCCTCTAAGTATTTTCTGTCTTCTTTTTTTATAAGCTTATTCTGTAAGTGTTCTTTCGCATTCTCGGAGAATAGCGCCATCATATGGGCTTTAGCGCTCTCCCATGTCATATCTTTTATCTCTTTAAATGTGATGAAAACAATCGGATATTTGTGATAATAATCCTTTACTATCCCCGTTTCTTCCCATATCTTAAACCCGTTAAACAGTTCTTCTTTTTTATTCAAAGAGAAAAACTCTTGTAGCATTTTCATGTTCAAAGTTTTTCCGAAGCGTCTTGGACGAGTGATAAGCTTTACCTTACCCGGAAGGTCTATTATGTCTTTTATTAGCAGGGTTTTATCGACATAGTAGTAATTACCTTTTATCATTTCTGAGAACTCGCTTATCCCTATTGGGAGTTTCTTCACGACACTTCACCTCTTCTTCAAATCTTAGTAACCCCAGTACATAGTCTAAGTTACATTATTAACCTTTGCTCTCATCATCAATAATATTCAACCTCTGGTATAGCATGAAGAAGCAATCTTGGGATAATTTTGAAGCCTTCTGCCTTTTCACAATCTATTTCTTTTCCATACATCTTCGCTTTTTCTCCCAAGTAGTACTTTAGCATTTCCCACATCTGACCAAATTGACTTTTATGCTGAGACAAAGCCTCCAATTTTTTATCATAAGTATCTTCTACACATACATAGGTGTTTGTCGACGGCGTGAAATAAAGTGCAGCAGCTTTTACATCATGCGGAGAAAATTCAGGCATAATGGAGGAAAATTTAGAAAAGAGTACAGCTTGCAGGGCGGCCGTACCTACTTTTATGTGATCCGGATGCATCTCGTATTTAACATAGGGATCGACGGTAAAGACGATATCTGGTTTTACAGTTCTAATAAGCTGAACCATTTTGTCTCGAACCTGCTCCACAGTGTAATCTCCAAGATCTTCGAAATCCAAAAAGAAAACTTCCTTTATCCCTAAAATCTTTGCAGCCTGGAGTTGCTCGTTTTGCCTAAGCCTTGCAACATCTTCTTCAGTTACCTCATCAAGACCCGAGTAACCTTTTCTTCCATCCGTGACAACTGCAAGATAAACCTCTTTTCCAAGATTTGCTAATTTTCTTATCGTTCCTCCGCAGTCAAGCTCCGAATCGTCTGGGTGGGGGGAAATAAAAAGGTACCTCTCAAATCCAAGTATGTCTGGCTTTTCCACAAGAGAGTTTATGAATCCTTTTTTATTCACAGTCATCACCTCACGAAAAATATTATAGACCAATTACCATACCGTTGTGGTATATTACCCTATGTGTGAAGAAATCGTAAAAGGGGGTAGAGGAATGGACATTAAAAAATTCATAAGAGATATACCAGACTTTCCAAAGGAAGGGATAATTTTTAAAGATATAACACCGCTTCTTAAGGATAAAGACGCGTTTAGAGAGACGATAGATCAGCTTTGTAAAAAGGTAAAGGATCTGAATTTTGATCTGATAATAGCACCAGAGGCAAGAGGATTCATCCTTGGTTCTGCCATGGCTTACAAATTGGGAAAGGGTTTTGTTCCTGTTAGAAAACCTGGAAAACTTCCATATAAAACAGTCTATGAGGAATTTCAACTTGAATATGGAACCGATCAGCTCCATATACATGTAGATGCTGTTGAAAAGGGCCAGAATGTTCTCATAGTTGATGATGTCTTAGCTACCGGTGGAACAGCCAAAGCCCTTGCCAACCTTGTGGAAAAGGTTGGAGGAAATGTTGCTGGAATGATATTTTTAATAGAACTTTCCTTCCTTAATGCAAGGGAAAAACTGCAAGGCTACTGGGTTGAATCGCTCATCGAGTTTTGAACAGGTTTTAAAGAAAGAGAAACGAAATCACCTTCGAAGTTTAGATCGAAAATAACGAATCTTTTCAGTAGAGAGAACATTTTAGATGGGAAGACATAAAGCTTCCCATCTTTTATTTCAAAAGATTTGCTTGAGTAGCCTTTTATTATATTCATTACGAGTTTGTTGGTCTTTATTTCAAAAATTATCGGATCGTCGGGAGATTCTTGAACCTTGGACAAGGCAAGCCTCACAGACACAGGTATTTTCAACATCCCCATCAATTTCCCAGTTATCACTATATTCACCGACTTTCCCTCTGGTTCAACTGTCATGTTATCAACATCTGTTATGTCCTTGAAAAACTTAGATATCAAATTGTTCCCTATTTTAACCTCTATGTGATCACTCACACTCAATACCTCCTTCGTATATTCTCTTTCCATTCTCTATCCTGACGAACAAAACCTTTCTTCTCGTTTTTCCATTCTTTTCAATGATGAATTCCCCAAAACTCCCCGGATACTCAGCACCGGATTTGATTTTATTTATAAGTTCCCCTGTTCCGTCATAGTTATTTAAAGCGTGCCATGCTACAGAATAAGCATCAAAAGCTAGGGCAGCCCTGAAATTAGGGGTATCTCCAAATTTTCTTCTGTAAATGTCAAGAAAAGCTTTAGGAATTCCTTTTAAATCTTCTTTTGGAAAATACGCTGTTGTGTGAACGACTCCATCAAGTTCTCTTAATTTTTCATCGTTACAACCTGATAAATAGTCATTTGAAAGTATTTTAACTCTATTCCCCGATTTAGATACTATCTTATTTATATTCATTGCAATTTCTTCAGCCCCTAAAGCAATTACCATATCAGATTTTGATATCCAGTCTGTTTCAATAGGGTCAAAAGATATTTCTTTCTCTTGCCTTTTAAAGATCTGCGTTATATTTATATTTTTTTCTTGCGCTCTGCTGCGTATCGTTTCAGCCATGAAGGAGAGTTCTTTATACTTTAAATGAAAAATGAGCGTTAGGCGATCCACATAATAATATCTTTTTGAAAAATTTACCATAGCTTTTGCCTGATCTTCGTCAGTGTACACCAAGCTAACAGAATGTTTGGAAATTTTAGATATAAAAGGGACTGAAGCTACAGTTAAAAGAAGAGGAATCTTAAACTTTTCAACTACCGCAGAAATTGCAGGAACATATGTTGAAAATAGCGGCGAAATTACCACATCATATTTACTTCTCGAAAGCAAATACGAAAGCTGAGAATAAGTTTTATCAATTGACAAATCAGCTTTTTTAAAAACAATTTCCACATTTCTTTTGTTCCCAAATACTTCTCTTGCTACCTCTATTCCTCTCAAAGTCTCTTTCATTAAAATCTCAAACTTTCCCTTTTGCGGTCCAAAGACAAGAATCTTCTTTTCCTTCCTTCTAAAAAATCCCATTACAATCCTCCTCGCATTGCTGTGTTAATCAAAAATACAACAGCCCCTGCCTTCTGGCAAGGGCTGTTTATATTTTAAGTCCATCTCACGATGCCTTCTGCACCATGTTGCTCTCATCAGCCTTTTCCACAACTATCTTTCCATCTTTAACATCGATGAGAACTGTATCTCCTTCATTTATCTCACCGGCTATGAGTTTTGTAGCTAATGGTGTTTCTACTTCCCTTTCTATAACCCTCCTAAGTGGTCTTGCACCAAATGCTGGATCGTATCCTTTGTTTGCCAAATATTCTTTTGCCGCATCGGAAATCTGGAGCTTCAAGTTCTTATCCTTGAGTCTTTCTTCAAGTCTGTTTATCATAAGCTGTACTATCTGCTTCACATGTTCTTTCTTAAGTGGCTTGAATATAACCACAGAATCTATCCTGTTTATGAACTCCGGCCTGAAGTACCTCTTGAGCTCTTCCCTGACCAAGCTTTCTATTTCTTCAAAGTCCTTTCCTCTTTCAAGGTTCCTCAATATGACATCACTCGCTATGTTGCTTGTCATGATTATTATCGTGTTTCTGAAGTCCACAGTGTTACCCTTTCCATCGGTAAGCCTTCCGTCGTCAAATACTTGAAGGAGAACATTAAAGACTTCTGGATGCGCTTTTTCTACCTCGTCAAGTAGCACTACGCTGTAGGGTCTTCTTCTAACAGCTTCTGTGAGCTGTCCTCCTTCTTCGTATCCAACATATCCCGGAGGCGCTCCTATAAGTCTTGATACACTATGTTTCTCCATGTATTCGCTCATATCAATTCTTATCATTGCGTCTTCACTGCCAAAGAGAACCTCTGCCAAAGCTTTTGCAAGCTCTGTTTTTCCAACTCCAGTTGGTCCTAAGAAGAGGAATGTACCTATCGGTCTTTTCGGATCCTTTATTCCAGCTCTTGCCTTTCTTATAGTATCTGCAATTACTTTAACAGCCTCTTCCTGATCTATAATTCTTTTGTGAATTAAATCCTCAAGATGCAAAAGTTTCTCTCTTTCTGACTGAACCATCTTGCTTGCTGGGATTCCCGTCCAGCTTTCCACTACTTTAGCTACTGCTTCTTCATCTACGGTGTTGTCTGTTTTAACTCCAAGCTCTTTTGCAAGTTTGTCGTATTCCTTGTTCATCTTAAGAAGCTGCTGCTTTTTCTCTGCAGCTGCTTTGTAATCTCCCTTCAAAGTAAGGTCGTCGACTTCCTCTTCCAATTTCTTTATTTCTTTTTCCAATCCTACAAGCTTTGGATCCTTCATGTGCTTAGAAAGCCTTACTTTAGATGCTGCCTCATCTATAAGGTCTATCGCTTTGTCGGGCAAGAATCTATCAGTTATGTACCTTGCAGAGAGTTTTGCTGCAGCTTCTATCGCATCATCCGTTATCCTTACATCATGGTGCTTTTCGTAAACATCTCTAATACCTTTCAAAATCTCTATCGTTTCTTCAACAGAAGGTTCTCCAACATAAACCGGCTGGAACCTTCTTGCCAAAGCTTTATCCTTTTCTATGTACTTTCTGTACTCTTCCATTGTTGTTGCTCCGATGGTATGGAGCTCCCCCCTTGCAAGTGCAGGCTTTAAGAGGTTGGCTGCATCCATTGAACCTTCCGCTGCACCAGCTCCTACTATGGTGTGAAGCTCATCGATAAAGAGTATCACCTTATCCCCAAGCTTTTTGATCTCGTCTATCACATTCTTTAGTCTTTCTTCAAATTCTCCTCTGAACTTAGAACCTGCAAGGAGCCTTCCCATATCAAGCATCAAAACTCTTTTACCTTTCAATGAATCGGGCACTTCACCTTTTACTATCTTCTGGGCAAGACCTTCTACTATAGCTGTTTTTCCAACTCCCGGGTCCCCAACAAGAACCGGGTTGTTCTTCGTCTTCCTTGAGAGTATCTCAATTACTCTCTGGAGTTCCTTTTCCCTGCCAATAACCGGCATGAGCTTTCCTTCTTTTGCAAGCTTCGTCAAATCTATCGTGTACTTTGCAAGGGCGCTCTCCTCACCAAGTTCTCCGTTCTCTTGGAGCTCCTTGACCTTGTTAAGCACTTTTTCATAGTCGAGCCCAAACCTTCTCAAAGTGTTGTAAAGCGGTGTACCTGTCTCAAGCAGTGTTGCAAGCAAAAAGTGAAGTGGGCTTACTTTCTTTTCGCTAAATTTCAAAGATTCCCTTCTTGCCACTTCTAATATACGTGCAAGCTCTTTGGAGACATAAATCTCATCACTGTCTCCATAATAAACTCCATAATAACCCTTGGACTCGCTTTCAAGTTCGGAGACAAGCAGAGTCGTGTCTACATTGAGTTCCTTTAAAATCTTAACAACCTCGTTGTCTCCATCTTCTATGATAGCTATAAGAACATGCTCGGGACGTAAAAGATTCTGCCTTCTTAACTTAATCGATTCTGACGCCCTCTGCATTATCTCCA